>JAYWEN010000001.1:0-4833 GCA_043779245.1 Elusimicrobiota bacterium
AAGCGTATCGCGAGAGATAGACAACGCGGCTTCGGGCAATGGGGATTCAATGATGGTCCCACGTGATGAAGCGATGACGGTTCGATGCAAAGAGGGGGCGCCGCCTTGGCGCAATGCATCAAGCACTCCGAGATCTTCCAAGTCGACAAGACCTTCAGCGCTTAAAAATCCACCACAGAGTTTGGGGCGCGGGAAATGTGCTTTTTCATAGAGGGCCACGCGTCGGCCTGTGCGCGCTAAACGAATCGCCGCTGAACTTCCCGCGGGGCCACCGCCAATAACAATGACGTCAGATTTCATGGGGTTATATTTTCTCTCCGGCCAAAGTGAACCTGTAGCCAAAGTGCGTATAGACTTTCGCGTAATCGATGTTTGCTTCTTTGGCGTATCCGAGGAGTTCACGAGAGGTAAAGGCGCGACGCACCGACAGGGGGCCATCATTTTGAACAATCGAATGCGCCCGTCCGATGCGCGACAGCGCCCAAATCCACAACCAGGCGCGGGCGCTGCGTTTGAGATCGTTCATGATGATGCCGCGCTGGGTGAAGCGATCACTTTTCGCCAACAAATTGACGATAGCCGTGTCGGGCAAATGATGCAGGCAAAGCGATGAGATCGCATAGTCGAAGGGCTCGTTTATTCTCGGAAGTTCAGTGAGATCGCCTTCCAAGATACGGATCTGCGGATAATCCTTGCAGGCTTTGCGAGCGTAATCGAGAACGACCGGATTGTTATCCATGCCTACAATTTCCACCTTGAACCCTCGATGCGCGGCCCAGCGCACGATGGCACGGGGCATATCGGCCCCACCCGTCCCCCAGTCGATCATGCGAATCGTTTGGCCAGGACTCCAGTAACGAGAAAAACGGTTCAAATGCCACAGCGTCGCGCGTACGCCACCGATCCAAACATTGATGGTCTCTAGCGCTCTAAGTATTTCAGCCATTTCGTCGGCCGAAAGCGTTTCGGTATCCATACGTTCCGGCGTGAGAACGCGCGATTTAAAAATAACACTCATAGGTCATTTTACCGTTTCCCCCGGCCGGACTTGTTAAAATAGATGCGAAACCTACGAGGAGAGATATGAAAAAGCAAACGCCTAATTCTTTAAAACAATTTAGTCACGTGATCAGCGAAGGGATCGACCGCGCTCCGGCTCGCGCCATGCTGAAGGGTATCGGCTTTACTGAAGAAGATATGCATAAGCCATTTATCGGCGTGGCCAATACCTGGATCGAGACGATGCCCTGTAATTTCAATTTACGCCAGCTCGCGGCCAAAGTGAAGGAAGGCATCCGCGCTGCTGGGGGAACCCCGTTTGAGTTTAACACCATCGCCATCTCCGATGGGATCACGATGGGCACTGAGGGGATGAAAACCTCGCTCATGAGCCGAGAAGTGATCGCCGATTCGATTGAGCTCACCGCGCGCGGCTACTGTTTCGACGGCATGGTCGTCTTGTCCGGATGTGACAAAACCATTCCAGGAACGGTCATGGCGCTCGCGCGTCTGAACCGACCCGGTCTTATGATTTATGGCGGTTCCATCATGCCCGGACGTTTCCAAGGGCGCGACGTGACGATCCAAGACGTCTTCGAAGGCGTCGGCGCCGCGCACGCGGGCACCATGTCCGCCGCCGAACTGCTCGAGCTTGAAAGCAGTGCTTGTCCCGGAGCCGGGGCATGCGGTGGGCAATTCACAGCCAATACGATGGCCATGGCATTCGAATTCTTGGGCATCTCGCCGATGGGAAGTGCAAGCGTTCCTGCGGTTGATCCGCAAAAAGATCTCGTGGGATATCAGGCCGGACAACTGATCATGGATATGGTGCGCAAAAATCTTACCACAGACAAAATATTTACGAAGGACGCGTTCTCCAACGCCATCACGGCTGTAGTGGCTTCGGGTGGATCAACCAATGCGGTTCTCCATCTACTGGCTTGCGCTCACGAAGCTGGAATCAAACTCTCAATCGATGACTTTGATCGCATCAGTTCGCGAACGCCTTTCATTGCCGATCTCAAGCCCGGCGGCCGCTATGTTGCCTACGACCTCTACAAGGCGGGGGGCATTCAGCTGCTCGCGAAACGGTTGCTCGAAGCTGGCAAGCTCAAGAAAGATTGCCTGACCGTCACGTCGAACACGATCGGCGAAGAGGCTGCTAAGGCCGTTGAGACGCCTGGCCAAGACGTGGTTCGAAAATATGACGACCCCATCAAACCCACCGGCGGTCTGGTGATTCTGCGCGGGAACTTGGCCCCCGAAGGCTGCGTGCTTAAGGTCTCCGGACACACCTACAAGACGTTCTCCGGAATCGCCAAGGTGTTTGACCGGGAAGAAGATTCTTTTGCAGCCGTCAAAGCCGGAAAAATAAAAGCCGGCGATGTGGTCGTCATCCGGTATGAGGGCCCTAAAGGCGGACCAGGTATGCGCGAGATGTTAAGCGTGACGGCTGCACTTGTGGGTGAAGGCTTGGGCGACAAAGTGGCTTTAATGACGGATGGTCGCTTCTCCGGTGCTACGCACGGGATCGTCATTGGTCATGTCGCACCCGAAGCCTTCGTCGGTGGGCCGATTGCGGCAATTCAGAATGGCGACCGTATCACAATCGACATCGCTAAACGCACATTGTCGATCGATCTTTCTGCCGCGGACCTTAAAAAGCGCATGAAAAAGTGGAAAGCGCCAAAGCCCCGCTACACCTCAGGCGTCATGGCCAAGTTCGCTAAGGCTGTTTCTTCTGCTTCTCTCGGCGCTGTGACGAATTACTAAATTGGACAAAGCCGCCGTATCGGCGATTCTTGAAGAAATCGGAACGCTCTTGGAGTTGAAGGGAGAAAATCCCTTTAAGTCTCGGGCATTTCATAATGGGGCTCGGACGATTCTGGGGTTGGATCAAAACCTCGAAGAGCTTGTGAAGACGGAGCTGCTCACGTCGATCAAGGGGATCGGGAAAGGGCTGGCCGAGAACATTACCATTCTTGTCACGACGGGTAAACTTCCATACTACGAGGAACTCCAAAAATCTATCCCTCCTGGGCTCTTAGAAATGATTCGCATCCAGGGCCTCGGTCCCAAGCGCGCGAAGATCCTCTACGATAAACTCAAGATTCAAGACATTCCTTCCCTCGAAAAAGCCTGCCAAGAGGGAAAAGTGGCCACGCTCGAAGGCTTTGGAGAGAAAACTCAAGAGAATATTCTCAAGGGGCTCGAGTTTTTAAGCAAGCATTCCGAATCCCATCGCTATGATGATGCGCTCGCGGCCTCGGAAATGGTGCTCGCTGAGATTAAAAATATTCCTGGTGTCCAGAGACTGTCTGTGTGTGGGAGTTTGCGCCGGCATAAGGAAATCATTCGCGATGTGGATATTTTGGTGAGCATCAAGCCCTCACCCTACCCTCTCCCTAAAGGGAGAGGGCCTAAGGCAGGAAAAGATGTAGGCCTTCTCCCTATAGGAGAAGGTGGCCAAAGGCCGGATGAGGGTACTGCCGTTATGACGAAATTCGTTTCACTTCCTATGGTGGAGCGTGTCTTGGGGCAGGGAGATACCAAATCCAGTGTTCTTCTCAAGCAGGGCATTCAAGTCGATCTTCGAGTGGTTGAAGATTCAGTGTTTCCCTACGCCTTGCATTACTTCACTGGTTCGAAAGAACACAACATCGCGATGAGACAGCGCGCAATCTCCAAAGGGTGGAAGCTAAGTGAGTATGGGCTTTTCGATAAGAATGAGACATTGATTCCCTGCAAGGAAGAAGTGGATATCTTTAAGAAGCTCGGCCTCGACTATATTGCGCCGGAGCTTCGCGAGGACCGGGGAGAAATCGCAGCGGCTGAAAGCGGAATGCTGCCTAAACTTATTGAAACCCAAGACATTCGCGGAGTTTTTCATGTGCACAGCACGTGGTCGGATGGCAAAGCTCCGCTTGAAGACATGATCGCAGAAGCCCAAAATCTGGGATGGGATTACGTGGGGATTTCGGACCATTCGAAGTCGGCCGCCTACGCGAAAGGCTTAACAGTCGAGCGCGTCAAAGAGCAGGGCCTTGAGATCGAAAAGCTTCGGAAGAAGTTCAAGATCAAGATCTTCTGGGGCACCGAATGTGACATTCTTAAAGACGGAACGCTAGACTATCCTGACAAGGTTCTCGCCAACTATGATTTCGTGATCGCCTCGGTGCATTCCAACTTCACACTGCCTGAAAACGAAATGACTGAGCGTATCCAAAAAGCCCTGCGCAATAAATACGTCACGATTTTGGGACACATGACAGGTCGTCTGATTCTTGAGCGCGAGTCCTATGCGGTGGATCAGTTGGTTGTTTTAAAAACCGCCGCCCAAGAAGGCGTGGCGGTCGAGCTCAATGCCAGCCCGCACCGATTTGATTTGGATTGGCGCCTGCTTCCAAAAGCCAAAGAGCTTGGCGTCAAAATCAGCATCAACCCGGATGCGCATTCGGTGAAAGGACTTCATGTGGTTCCCTTTGGCGTCGGCATTGCCCGCAAAGGGTGGCTAGCCAAAGAAGACGTCCTCAACACGCAGCCGCTGGCCAAGATGACGTCTTGGCTCAACTCAAGAAAGTAATCTTATGACCAAAAACCCGTTCGTTCAAAAACTTCTCCCGCTGTTACGAAAACATTGGCCGAAACCTTTGTGTGAGGTAAATCACCGAAACGCTCTTGAACTAATGGTGGGGGTTATTCTTTCGGCGCAATCGACCGATAAAACCGTAAATGAAATCACGCCCGCTCTTTTTAAGAAACATCGGACGGTCCAGGCCTTCGCAAAAGCCAATCCTCTAGATGTGGAAAAGATGGTTTATCGAACGGGATTCT
>JAYWEN010000002.1:0-3908 GCA_043779245.1 Elusimicrobiota bacterium
CTTTTGGTCAGCCAGCAGGCCAAATTGTAGGCCGCATCCAAATGCGGGAGGATCGTGTCGGCGAAGCTCATATGTGGATACTTAATAGACCTCTTAGCGGAATCTTTTATTCCCGACGTGTGTAGGGAATAAAACGGCATTCACACCAGTCTTATAGGATGACACTCATCTTACACAAGGAGATTTAACATGAAAACAGAAGGACTATGGCACGATCTTTGGAATCCGCCGATAAACGGCCCCAAGTCGACGCTTCTTATTCGCTTGATGGTCGGAGGAGTTTTCCTCTGGGAAGGCATCTTGAAGTATGTCTATGCCAACCAGGGTCCAGGACGATTCACAAAATTAGGTTTTCCAGCTCCCGGAATGACCGCTCATTTTGTGGCATGGGTCGAGATCATTGGGGGAATTCTTTTCATTGTGGGCTGGCTGACGCGGCCAGTCGCCATCGCCTTTATCATCGAAATGATCGTCGCAATGCTTTCAACAAAAATCAGTATGTATTTGGGGACTTCGCCACTCCCTCTACCCCCTTCACCCCCGCAAATAGGTTTTTGGGCCGTGCTGCATGAGGTTCGATCCGAGTACGCGCAACTTATGACGTCTTTGTTTCTGCTTATCGTCGGTCCGGGA
The DNA here is from genome assembly GCA_043779245.1 of Elusimicrobiota bacterium. GTDB lineage: Bacteria > Elusimicrobiota > Elusimicrobia > 2-01-FULL-59-12 > 2-01-FULL-59-12 > JANLWZ01. Next base: position 634 of record JAYWEN010000002.1, read on the forward strand.
TCGTTATCGGTTGACGCAAAAAAACAAAGAGAGTTTAAGCGGCTTTTGTGAGGGGGTTGGAAAGACGCGGTCCTGGAGGCGTCGTGCGGGGAGAGCTAGCCGAATGGGTAAGCGTCGAATCGCTGAGAACGTGACTTATTTCATCACTTGTAAATATCCAAGCTTTTTTAGGTGTCCCTTGAGAAAATTCTTTGGTCCGTGCGATGGCCAGATCCCATCGGTGCGGCCTCGATAGGGTGTGGGGGCCAATCTTTCGATAAAACGTCGCTGTAACCGTAATTTTTTCAAACTGAATTAATATTGTTTCGGCATTTCCGGTTTCAGCCACTTCGTCGAGCCAACTAAATATCGACGGCCATTGCTGCATCAATTTGAGTAGGCTAACTCGAATTCCGTGTTTTTTAAGTTGAAGTTGTTTGCTAATTATTAAGCGATTCATTTTTGAATTTGTGTGGCCCGACGCTTCCAATAGCTTTCGCGATAAGCCTTCCGAAAGAGTAAACAAGTCCTCCTTGGCTTTTTTAATTTCTTTCGCAATCTCAATGACAAGTTTTGAGACCTGAGATTTTTTTAAACGGGGCGATACTCGACTTTCCAGACCTCGCATCACCTGTAAGAGATCTGGCCTGCGTCCCCCAAAAGTCTGATATTCTGCCGCATGGGCGCGAATATCGGCCAACGTTCGGTAGTAAACCGATTCTAAAGTCATGGTGTTAAACAGCCCTTCCGCCCGAAGACGTGCTTGAAAGTTGTCGTTTGCGGAGGGAATCTTTGCGAACTGATCGGGAGATGTTTTTCTTAGCCTCGCAATCCAATTCCAATAAACCATTTCAAACGCCAACCCGGCTTTATGAGGTTGGCCCATAAACGCAATAAATTCATGAACGAGCACATGGGGATCGTCGGCATAGGTCCCGAGATCATCTGCATGCCCCTCGGCCGGGACGCTCGATAGGTCTCCATCAAAATACGTTTTAAAATAATAAGGCATGGGTCTTTTTTGGCCTGGACTATTTTTGAGTTCCTTGTTGGCAAACGCGAGAAACAATGCTTTCATTTTCGGGTCCACAGCTCCAAAAAATCCAGCGGCAGCTCGGATCATTGAATCTTGCTCGTTTATAGGGAACAGGCGATGATCTAGCCTCAGACCCTCCAGAAAAGATCTTATGCGTGCGGCGTTAGGAATTATTTTGGCGCGTGCCATGGCCGTGTCACTCAATACGGGGGTAAATAGATTGTGTTCATGCCGTGTCTCGTAGGCGCTTTTAGATCTGCCAAGTTGCGTTAAAAACCAAAATGCCCATCCCGTTAGCGCCTGAGAGTTTGAAGTTGGAGCTGAGCCTTGAACGGTCTCCACTGAACCCGCGACGTTTCTTAGCGCCATAGCATAAGTCGGGTCGCAGGCCAGGGATCCGATAAGAATAAGCGAAATCTTTTTAGAGGTGTGTTTGAGCATTAGAGTATCCCTAAGTTTACTGGGGCTGCGTTACGGCATTGTTACGTGACACTAAACGGACCGTCGTGCGGGATGACGCCCCCAATCCCACCTATTTAGTGGGAGGGGCCATCTCTTCGTGCATTTCTTTATGCATTCCCATTCCGTGTTTTAGAAATTTCTCTTTGCAGCCGGCTGAGAGTTTGTCATCGTACGACTTGAGACATGCAAACTCGCGACCTTCGCCCGGGGTGACGTTCGAACAGAATTGCTTCAAGTCCGCGGCGCAGGCCTGCTTCGCTTCCTCGCGCTTCTCTTTCATCTTTTCTTTGCCTTGGGCGATATTGTCCTTGCAGGCTTGGGAGAGTTCCGCTTCATGCGCTTTCATGCATTCATGAATGGCTCCGCCGCCGGGCTTCACATCAGCACAGAATTTCTTAGCATCTTCTTTGCAGGCCCCTTCGGTATGGGCGAACGCAGGTCTGACGCCGGATGTCATGGCTAACGTAACTCCAAAAATGAACGCGACAGATAGATTCTTTCTCATATATTCCTCCTTAGTTAGTATGCGACTGTTCTCTTTGACGAGTCTTCCCTCTTAAAGGTTCTCCTGAAAGTCCCATTTACGCCAGCGGCAGTGAGATTCTAAACGTAGAACCTTGCCCGTGAATGCTTTGGGCGTCGACCGTACCCTGCTGCGCTTCGATCAAATGCTTTACGATGGCTAACCCCAACCCCGTGCCTGGAATATCGTGGGAGCGGTCTTTATTGCCGCGATAGAACCGTTCAAATATTCTGGGTAGATCTTCTGGGGTAATACCGCGGCCGGTATCCTTGATTTTCAAATACAGCTCCGTTCCTTGTATCTCGGCCGTCAAATGCACATGACCGCCGGACTTGTTGAATTTCAGCGCGTTGTCGATGAGGTTCAGAATGATCTGTGCCAGTTTATCTCGATCGGCGCGAACTTTGGGAAGGCTTTCAGACAGATCAGAATTGATCGAAACTTTCTTAGTTTTGGCCATGGGGTCGAGCGCCTTAAGAATTGGATCGATCACATCTTTGATATCGACCGAGTCAAAACGAAAATTGACGCGCTGCGCTTCAATGGCGGATAGGTCCAATACGTCGTCAATTAAACGGCTTAGATTATTCGCATGTTCTTGAATGGTCTCAAGAAATTCTCGTCGATGGGATGGATCATCCATCGCTCCGTCGAGTAGAGTTTCGACATACCCCTTGATGGACGTGAGGGGGGTTTTCAGTTCATGCGAGACATTGGCAACAAATTCTCTTCGCACATTTTCCAACTTTCGGAGGTCGGTGATATCGTGTAAGGCGGCCAGGACACCGGTCTGCCCTTGTCCGTAATCCACAGACATTGAGTGGACGGAGACCACGCGTTCCATGGGGGCGTGTAACGTGATCTCCTTTTGTACGGAGTGATGGTGTTCAAGCGTTTCCGAGAGCAGGTCGTTCAGGGGAGGATGCCTGAGTACTTCCAAAAATGGGCGTCCCTTGATTTCTCCCGTTTGGACGCCAAAAAGTTTTTTGGCTGCGGGATTTAGAAAAAGTAGTTTCCCCTGATGATCGATGGCCACAATACTTTCAATGAGCGTAGAAAGTATGGCTCCTTGTTGAGTCCGTTCGCGGTTGAGTGCGGTCACTTTTTCTTCGACTCGTTGGGCCATGTCATTGTAGGTTCGAGTCAGATGTCCCAAATCGTCATCAGCGACGCCGCCCATTTTGGCCAAAAGATCACGAAGAGGTTGGCGAATCTTGCGCATGGTAAACCAAGCCACGAGCAACGCGACAATAAAAGCCGCCGCGCCAGCCTTCG
>JAYWEN010000003.1:0-14254 GCA_043779245.1 Elusimicrobiota bacterium
CATTAGACACCAATGCGATCGGTGAAGTCATGAATCGTCTAATGCGGCACCTCTATGCCCAAAACATCGCAACGTTTTGGGATTGGGAGGAAGATCAACTGCGCGTCGCGTTCTACGCCATCAATAAGGACAAACCTGAACACGTGCGAATTGCTACGAAATCCCAGGAAATTCAAGTGAACGTGTTTTCAGGTCGCCAATTAACAACAAAGAATATTCAGCTCAACGGCTTTGCCATGCTTGGAGTGGACATGGCGGTTGTCATTGATGAACAAAGCTTTGCGGGGCAAGTTGATCAGATCTGGTCGGTGATCCATCCCGAAACGAAGATTGTGGAATTGCCCGAGCGAGCGTCGGATGGGGAAAAGCTTTTCGCCGAATACGACAACATCCCCAGTTTAATGCCTTTGCTTGGTGTCGAGGATGCCATCGTCGAGCAAATCTTGAGGGAGACTTTTGCTGGGAAATCGAAGGAAGAAATTCGGAGTTTTTATCGCCAATCCACAAAAGATCACGAGGTTCTTCATGTCTGGTTCGATGTTGTGTTTCAGAAGAAACCAGCGCATGTGTACAGAAGCCACCGTAGTCCAACGGAATTTGCGTCCTACCTAGGGACGATCGCCTTTTCAAAGGCTCCTTATTGGGAGCTTGTAGATCTCTTGAAAGACTTAGATGCCGATGCCAAGGCCCAAAGAGCGACAGCCGATCGGCCAGCGAGTGCCGATGCCATATTTAGAGGCCTGGCTGCTGAACTCGCCGGGAACCTCACGAACTCAAGAGATCAAAAGTGGGCAAGGGATTTATCCAAAAGTGCTTCGCCTGTGACCAAAGCACAAGCGATCACTTTCTTGAAGATCCTTAAATCCAACAAAGTCTCAGACAGCGCTATCCGTTTAGCGGCACGCAAGGTGTATGAAAATGAGATTCGCGACCTCGCCTCTGATCTAACGCCAGTCGCATCCCTGTTCAGCAGCTCTCCGAATCTCTTGGCACTTGATTTTCAGTTTGTGCCTACGGATTTCCAGGGAAGCACAATTATCCTCGGCGCGATGCACCACGACAAAAAGGCTCTGGCAGATCTCCGGGCTCAGGTCGAAGCGGAAAAGATGGATGTTGAAGCGAAGACCAACGCGGCAAGGCAGGCGATGTCGGATGAGGATCGTGCGGCCATTGAACGAGCGGTTGAGAAGCTTCCGATCTCTTCTTCTGAAAAGGCAAAACTGCGTCAGCGTATCGTGTTAATTGACCATTGGACATTAGGTTTGCGCGATTTTCATAGGCTTGGCGATCTCTTAATCCAAGTGGGGGATGAAATCCATACTCTCATGGACCGCGACAAACTGACCACATGGCCGAGCAACCAAGAAGACATTCCCCTCAACGTTATTGGCGATCTCTATCACGAATACATCGAAGCCGGCCTGCAGGAAGCGGGTTTTCCAGAAGATCAAGCGCACACGCGAGCGATGATGAGACGCGCATGGTTCTTGAAGGATTTCAGGGCCTTCGCCACAGAGTTCAAAAACTACATGTTCCTCTTGGCGCCGCCCTGGGTTCCCTTTGCTCACCTAAAAGAAGCACAAGAACGCTTCGCCAAGAAAACCCCCTTCGCCGCCAAGGTCCGCGGGGCGATGCAGCCACCCTCAGGGTCTGATCCAACGGCGCATGTAAAACGTTTCCCACCGGCAATTGCTCCTTTGCGCCATGCATGGAATCGTCGCGTATTTCCTGGATCGAAGGGAGGACAAACTTATTCTGAACTCGATCGGCATAGTAGACAAGTAGACGAATTTCGAACTACGGTATTGCCAGCGCTGGTCAAAAAGCATGAGGCAGATAAAACGCTCAAAATTGTCATTGGAGGTGTTGCGACGGGGGAGGAAGCTGTGACCCTATTAGCTGCAGTCATAGAAGAGTTCGAGGCCCATCCAGAGTGGGGCGAATTTTCAAAGTGGCACATTACGACCGAATGTTTTGAAATAGATTCAGTTCGTGCCGAAGAAGGGCGCAGGCGAATAGACGGAAGATCCCCTTTCGTGTTTAGTCAACTACGAAATGAGTTGTGGGTTGGGTACGTCCCGCGAGTCAAAAAAATAATTGAAAGCATTAACCGCTATCCCGAGTGGGTTCGTAGTGCCGTCACTATCCGTACCGCGAGTATCGTGGATTCGGGAAATACGAAATACATCGCGAATGCCGATGTCGTTTTCTTAAATGCGGTGAGTTTGCCCTCTGAAGGAACAGCCCAACTCGGAAGACTCGTCAACTCCGTTGCTTCTGAAGCTTACGTATTTTCCTACTCTATCGAGAGCGCGATCAGCGATTATTTAAAGACACATCTTATTCTGGATCGAGGACTTCAGCTTAATGGTTCAATCCACTATCGGCTAAGTGTTCCAAGATGGGCTCAGGATACTTGGTCAAACCCCATCTCCGCCTTATTGATCGGTTTGCAAAGCCACGCACCAAAATGGGTGTCCAGGCACCCCACCGCCACGAAGGTGATCGGCATGGTGTGGGCCGGGGTCGAAGTGGCCGGATATCTTTTTGCTGCGCTCAAGATGGAATGGTCGGCTCTCACGTTGTTCTTGATCGGCTCCGCCCATATCGCCACCGAAATGGCCCTGCAGCTATCGAGCCCCTCTCGCCCCCGCGGCGAACCGCTCTGGAAGCAAGTGCTGAAGCTTCTCCCCGCCAAACTCCCGCTCCTGCTTTATGGTCTCCTTGGAATTCCCGATGCTGCTTCTCTATCAAAACCTATTCTCGCTGCCGCGTTCGGAGCACTCCATCTTGGGATTGATGAGAATCGGATTTTTGAAAAGAGGTCCGACTCAATGGAGCAACATAGTGATCCGTTAAGTCAGAATTCCCCGGAATGGTTAAAACCAACGAAGTCTGACCCCGCTCAGACAATTTCAGTCCTAGAGAAAATGGATGAAGATATGGTGCGACGCATGCAGAATGAAGCTCAAGGGCCAGTCATGGTTCGTGATTGGTTGGGAGAGTACGATGCACATCAGCGCGAGGCTGACTATGGACGACGAATCGCTGCTGAATATGCGGCTAGTCTGTATCAAACTGTCAACGCAGTTTCAAATCGCTTGGGGTTAGATGCCGACGGACGGACAGATTTGCGGGCGTTTCTTTCAGCAAAAGGTAAGGAAGAAACCGCAGTGGCGGTGGGAGTATTGGCAAGAAAATATGGAATTGTCGTATCACCTTATTCAGACGGATTGAAATTGGCTGGAGCCGTAATTTATCAATCTTCGAAAGCTAACCCACTGCTCTACGGTATGGGTCGAGGTCATTTGTTGTCATTAATGCGGATGGAAGAGCCCATTGTTGTGGATATCCAGCACCACACAATGCCTTTCGAAGAATTGAGAATGTCTACTCCTGGGGATATGCTGGAATCACACGGCGTTCATATACAGGGGTCAAACACAGCGGTTGTTTTTATGAAAAATGGGCGCCGGAGTGCACTTAAGGTAGCCTCATATTTGAAGGATCCATCCAGCAATTCACTCATTTTTGACAAAGAGATCCGCCACAAAGTTGCAGCCCGCCTTGGAGAAAACAATGTCGTCGCACTGGAGAAAGTTGCAGGCGAGCTTTTACGAAAAGCATTCCCAGGCGATCAAAGCATCGAGACGATTACCGCCCAATTCGAAAATCTTACGGCCGTCCATGAACTGACCCATATCCTAAATTACGTCTTGGTCGGATCTTATAACGATCAAAACAAAGAAGAAATGGCAACACGGTTGGCCGAAGCTGCGTGGGGAGGAAACCCGCATCTGACCTTATTTAAATTGCTTTACGCAGTCGCATTGGCACCAAAAGCGTACGCCGTTGATTGCGCCAAAATGCTGGATGCGACTTATGATTTGGCGCTGGGTGAAAATCGTTTGCCGAACCAGAAGATTCTTCCAAGAGTTCAGGATGTATTTGATAACACGGATGAGCGAATTCATGCTCTAACGTCGCGGCTCCAGGCTCTAAGCGCATTGGACCCTCAGCAGATATCAGAATTGGCATTACGTGCGCATGAAAAAGAGTTTGGAGTAAACCCCGAAAAAATAGACCTCGCATTATTCTCAGAGAATTTATCGGGAACGGGGCCGGGGTCTATCCCTACACCCCCAAACTCCACTGCCTTCATTGCGCTCAACCGCTTTTCACCAGACTGGGTGGCCAGACACCCCACCGCTACGAAGGTGATCGGCATCGTGTGGGCCGGGGTCGAAGTGGCCGGATATCTTTTGGCGGCGCTTAAAATGGAGTGGTCGACTCCCACATTATTCTTGATCGGCTCGGCCCACATCGCGATCGAAATGGCGATGCTTCTCTCGAGCCCGTCGCGCCCCCGCGGCGAGCCGCTCTGGGAATCCATACGGAAGCTTCTTCCCTCCAAACTCCCACTCCTTCTTTACAGCCTCCTTGGAATTCCCGATGTCTCACCTCTTATAAACCTAGCTCTTGCATCCATCGTTGGTGGACTTCATCTCGAGCTGGATGCCGATCGAATTTTGGGACGATCCTCAAAGGGCTCAACATCAAAGGGGTCTGACCCAACGGCGCAGCGCCTAATTAAAATTATCGGCGAGTTAGAGCAAGGCAAACTTACCAATGCGGATGAAAAGTTCTTAATCGCCGATGCAAGACAAAAAAATGCTCGAAGTGTGCCCTTTCATTTTTCCGGAGCCATAGTAGTTCAAAAAATACGGAATGTCGGATTCTCACCGTATTCAAGGGAACGAACGGGTGCTCTTCTTGCCATCGATCTCTACGTCCATTTGAGTATGGAGGGACAACGTCTGCCAGACTTCGATGTGGCGCGCGCTATCAAACTGGCTGAATTCACCGGGTTAACGCGTAGCTACGGTTATCAGTCTAACGAGGATGTGCTAAGAGAAGCCATCTATCTTCAGCTTGTAAAGCGCGTACGCGATCGATTAAGTCCTGAAGGATCTTTCGATAGTATTAGCCTGCGAGAAGAATTGAAACACTATAACGAAGTCGTTCTTGAGCATAAATGGCCTGTGCCTTTGTTGGATGTGGCGGATTTCATCTCCCTCTATCTTTCAACGACATTGATTTCGAAAGACTTTAGCAACCGCCTGCAAGAAGTTAATGGGCTTTCTCAATACGATCTGGACGATGCCATGACGTATCACACCCTTGTTCAAGCGATGCATGCGATCAATCGCACGGTTGGCAGATATGCCGAAGCGTTTGATGTGGGTGTCATGGTTCCCCTGTTAGATTATCTCGGGGGTCGCCTCTCGGATACGGATCTTCCAGAAAGCACTCGGGCCTATATGGAAACCGCCGTAGCCATGGCAGAAATCTACTACGGGGAAATCAAAGAAATTCAAGCGGCGCTTCGGAAATACCCCAAAGTCGATGTCCCCGCGATTGTGAAGAACGCTTTCGAAAGAGATAGGACAGCCATGATTCCAATACTTGGCGCCAAACAAAATCAAGGCAGAGACATGCTGCGAATTTCTAAATTGGATAAACCATTCAGTCACTACTGGCGGCAGGCATGGAGTCCTGAGAGTCAGGCCGCTTTCATGGAGGTCCCTGAAAGCGTGATCCAATTTCAAATAAGGAATTATGCAAGTGAACAGCGGACATTCCAGGACGATCGCGCGGGAGCCCCATTCACCGAGGCCGACGTATTCAAGCAAATCGCTGACGGCCAATCTTCACCTCCGGGGTCTGATCTGGTCTGGCGCTTCTGGAAACTCACTGCACTCGGCGCGTTTGGCGGGGCTTTGACGCTGGGCTACGTGATGTTCACGACTTTTGGAATGCCTGCGTTGGTGACAATGAATCAAACCCGCGCGTCACTCGTCAAAAAAGCTCCGTCAGTCTTGACCTCCGCGTAAAACAAGACGAGCTATTCCAATCGTATGCAAACCATCCTCGGGAATAAATCGACGTAACGTTTTACGAAAGCGATTTCAACGCGAGTGAGTAACGCCCAGACGGGAACAGTCCTTCCGAAGTAAGCAGGTGCTGCAGTGCGGGGAGATCGGCTGGCAGCGATACTGTCCGAACATCACTAACCATTCGTTGATATCGATCCAATAATTCGTCGGCAGTTTTTTTCGTAAAGCGTCTTCGGTTTCATCCGGGGTTTTGGTCTGAACATATCCCCACCGATTGGCAATACGATGGACGTGTGTATCCACACAAATTCCTGGTTTGCGATATCCGAGCGTAACCGTTAGGTTGGCTGTCTTTCTCCCGACGCCCGGGAGTTTGACCAATTCGTCGATCGTATCTGGAACCTTTCCCTTGTAGTGATCTAAGAGTAGTTGGCAGATCTGAAGGATGCTCTTCGTTTTATTTCGATAAAAACATACCGGATAGATCGCCTTCTCCATGGTGGATTGGGAAAGGAGTGCCATCTTTCTGGGTGTCTTGGCGAGTTTGAAAAGTCGCTCGCTCGCGGCATTGGTGGTCTTGTCCTGAGTTCGGAGAGACAAGATGCAAGAGATCAGAACAGTGAAGGGAGTTTCGGTGTAATGGCCAACGACCGGGATTGGCCATTGGCGAATGTCTTGGCGAACGTGTCTGAGGTAGGAATGGATATTGAGAGGGTGTTTCACCTCTCTATCTTAGCCGATGGCGACAGTTCCTGATTCCCCGGTGCGGATACGGATGACGTCTTTCATCTCCAAGACGAAAATTTTACCGTCTCCAATATGACCCGTGCGACCACCTTGGATGATGGCATCCACCGTGCGCTGAAGAAATTCTTGGTTCACGGCGACTTCGAGTTTTATTTTTTTGAGCAAGCTTCCCGCTTCTTTATGGCTCCTATAGATCTCGCTAATTCCCTTTTGCCGGCCGCGACCCAAGACTTGAGTGACGGTGACGAGATGCACTTCCTGTTCCTCAAGCAATCGCAGCACTTCATCCAGACGGTCCGGCTGAATAATGGCGATGATGTATTTCATAAGTCCTCTCTAATCTAAAAGCGTGTAGCCGGATTCCCGGTGCTGAGTGAGGTCTAGGCCAATGCGTTCGGATTGTTCGGATACGCGCAGGCCAATCAAGTTATCAATGAATTTCAGTATGAGATAAGTCATAGCGGCTGAATAGATCGCTGTCGCTAGCGTTGCCTTAAGCTGAACAAGCAACTGCACATAATTTCCGGAGAAAAGACCATCGGCTCCGTTGGGGTTGATCGCTTTGCTCGCCCATAGCCCTGTGGCAATCGCACCCCACATTCCACCCACACCATGCACGCCGAAGGCATCCAATGAATCGTCATATCCATAATGCTCTTTTACAAAGGCCACGGAGGTGTAACAGATGACCGATACCCCGATTCCGATGCCGATCGCCCCCCACACCGAAACAAATCCCGCCGCTGGCGTGATGGCAACGAGGCCTCCGACCGCACCCGTAATCATTCCGAGCATGGTGGGATGCTTGTTAAGTCGCCAATCGAGAAGAGACCATGTAAGGCCGGCTGCGGCCGCGGCGACATGCGTCATGACGAACGCGCTGGCAGCAAGTTCTCCGGCCACCAACGCGCTTCCAGCGTTGAACCCAAACCAGCCGAACCAAAGTAGTCCTGCACCCAGGACGGCAAAAGGAAGATTGTGCGGAGGGGAGATATGGGTTGGGTAGCCTTGGCGTTTACCCAACACAAGAGCTGTAACAAGAGCGGCCACGCCCGCGTTTACGTGCACAACCGTTCCTCCCGCAAAATCGAGGGCTCCGGCCATCCTTAGAAATCCGCCCACCCCCCACACCCAATGAGCCACGGGGTCGTAAACAATCGTGGTCCACAATAAAGTGAAAAAGCAAAAAGCGCTAAATTTCATTCTTTCGGCGAACGCACCCAAAATGAGGGCGGGGGTAATAATCGCAAACATGCATTGATAGATCATGAAAGCCATATGCGGAATGGTTCCGGCATACTCCATATTGGGCTCTGCGCCCACTCCGCGTAAGCCGGCCCACGCGAGCGAACCAATCCACCCATTATGATCCGGCCCGAATGACAAACTGTATCCGAATAAAACCCATTGTAAGGTCACGATGCAGACAACCGTCATGCATTGCATGAGAATCGACAAGACATTTTTTTTGCGGACAAGCCCTCCGTAAAAGAAGGCCAAGGCGGGAGTCATGAGGAAAACCAGCGCCGCGCTAAACAAGATCCACGCGGTATCGCCCGAGTTAATAGTGGTGAGCATGCTCAATCCCCTTTGATGAGCTATATAGAAAATAGAAATACAATTTCGCGCTAATTGTAGCTCATATTTTCGAACCGAGGTTTAGCCTGCTACGGATAATTTCTTAGCGAAGATCATCTGGAGTGTGCGTTTGGGTCCCCTCGAAAATGTGGGGTCATTCCCTGCTACGCTAAGGGGGAGACCTTCTCCAGTATTTAGAACGTGTTCGTTGTAATCGGAATGCGGTTTCGTCAGTTGACCGGCCAGTACTTGCTTAGAAGGGACTTCAGTACCCTTATGCATATTGATGATGTACTCTTCTAAGGGAGATAACCAGGACAGAATTTCTGCCGCTAAAGCCTCCAACATCTCCGAGCTAGGGACTGTAAATTCATCCTCTCGACCCATGAGCACTTCTTGATGGTTTAACATCATTTGGCCTCTCAAGTACGTCGCGATTAATGCCGCACCATGCGCGGGAGAATCAATCAACTGCTCGCGGAACAATTCTATGGCCGCATCCAACGGGTCGATAAAATATTTCCAAGTTTCAATCCTCGGAATAATATGGATCGCGTAGATGTCGGCCAGATCGTGGTACTCCTGATGGCCTTGGTTCCCCATTTTTCTGAGGTATTGGTAAACACGAATAACCGGGTGGCGAGGTTTTGCCGCTGCAACTCCCAGCGCTGTCGATGGGCCTTTTCCTTTAAGTGCTTCGAGGACATTAATGTGCAGCCAGTCCTTGGAAACCTCTACGCGTTCAGGCACCCCATTCCTCCAAATGGCCAACCAAAGACGGTAGTTAAGCTCAAAAGCAGGAGTCCACTGATACTCGAAAATGTAATGCGGCTGCTCTAGAGAGGGTAGGGTTCGTGACATCCACCCATCAAAATCAATTGCACGTTGCAAAGGTTTTCCATTCGGGGTCCATGGATAGTCTCGAATTTTTAAACTTTCTCTCATATCTTCTTCGAACAAGTGGCGATTATGGTTTACGACTCGAGCGTCCCGGATCAAGATATGAGGTGGACGCGGCACGAGTATCGTTGCGACTTTGAAGGATGGATTGTAAACATCGACCCAACCATCGGGAGAGATCGTGACTTCGATCGCCAAGTTTCCATGGCCTAAGGGAATGACGCTTGCACCCGCGAAAAAAGATCGTGCATGGTGAAAGTGATCCTGCTGAACGATCCACCCGCGTTCTTTATTGGGCCAAAACACCCATTGGCGGTTCTCCTCTCTTACAGCAAACCTAGACAGGCTGTAAAAAGAGATCCGATTATCGGAAGGCACAGAAAGCGATTGAACGGAGTCCAGAGAGGGATGAATGTAGGGATGATAGTTAGCCAATATGTAAAGCTTTTGAAGCAGCGCGTGGGAGTTGTCGATAATTGGTTCTGATTGTGGTCGATCCTTCAACGTGGCTCGCCAATGTCTCTCCACATAATCGATGGTTTTCGGAAAATCGTCTCTAAACCAGAGTCTCACCACCGCAAGAACAAGCCGCGGTCTTATTGGGTAATACTCAAGAAAAGCATTCATTAATTGCGGCCACTCTACCTCTCGATCCATTCTGAACGTAACTGTTTCAGCCACCCTGGGTTGAATAAGGAAAGTAAGGAGCATCAGGTGAGACTCTTGAAGACATGCCCGCGCGAAATCAGTCCACATTTCCGCCGTGACCCTATAGTGCAAAATCGATTCGACGTCTAGGCGAAGATTTTCAAGGCGGTGCCTGGCAATACGTAGACGGTAAAAACCGTGCTGGTCTGCGAGCACCATAAAACTACTCACCGTTAAAAAGACAGAGCGAATAAACTCGCGATCCGTAGGATGAGTATCGATCGCTTGTTTGGCCTGGCGGTACAAGAGACTGGCGGCCGCCCTTCTTGTGGCGGAATTATACTTTCCAAACACGTTTCCGAGCTGAATCCCGCGCCCTATAGGGCCCGCTCGACCCAGGTCGTCAAGTTTCGGTACCCATTCGTTTTGTAAAACATCGAGCTTTTCTCTAAGAACGGAAACATGGGCTCGAAGCGTTATGGCGGCATCAAGTTCCCAGACCTCTTGATAGCCCGCCAGACTGTCCAAATCGGCAAAATTCTCTTTCGGGTCTCCATGCCACAAATAGTCCAGTTTCAATCGAGCCTTTTCAAGGTCGCCGCTTGCAAAATCACTTTTAGCGCTCCGAAATATTCGTTGCATTTTCTCCAGTCGGTCCGATGAATCAAAAAGATCCACAGTTAAGGGGAGGGCCGCACTGGCTAGCGTCACCGCTGTAAAAATCCAAGGCCAGGGATGTGAGAGATCGAGAGAATGCAGATGAGCGGCTGCGGCATGAATGATCCAAGAATGAATATGAACCTGGTAGGTGAGAAAAAACAGCCCGAGTGCTGGAACGATCGCTTGTTCGGACATGGTGGGGCTGGCTTGTACGTTCAATTCTCGTGCATTCAGCGCAAGGCGGGAGTCCACCATGAGCGTCAGAGCAAGAACCATGGCAACTAAACGACGGGAAGCAGGCTTTTTCATTGGAGGTTTCGGGTCCTAGTATTTTAATAGCTCAGGCTAGACGAAGCCATGGAGCGGGAGGGTAAAACCTCGTCCCAAAAGGCCCAGGCTATGGGGGTCCTCAGACGAGGAATGAATATTTTTCCAGGATCTGCCTCTAAGGGATAGGAGGAATAAAACCATGAAAGAAGTGATTGTCATTAAAGCGCTCGAAAACGGACTCTGGGAAATTCAGGTGATTCTTCAAAAAGGCAACAACAAACTCATCAAAAGGGGAACCATATGCAAAATCTAAAAAACAAACGCGGACAAGGATTGGTGGAGTATATCTTGGTCGTGGTGGTGATGGCGCTGTTAGCCATTGGCGGCATTCGAGTGCTGGGCAAAAACACGCATAACGCTTTTGTTCAAGCCTCGGACACGTTGAGTGCTGACATGACCTCTGCCAGTTCGAAGGGTGGAAAGTCGGGGAAACTTTAACGTGAATACTATACTTCTCTTGACGCGCAGGGGACGGTTTCCCCTGCGCGCGGGGGTTGTATGCCTGGGAATTCTGTGGTCACAGAAGACCTGGGGAGCGGGTGTTAGCGCCTCGGAGTCTCTGATCCAAATTGGGGTCGAAGTCGTAGAAGTCGATGAGAAAAAGACGCAAGAACTTGGGATCCAATGGATTGATCAATTCCATATTGCTGAGGCCGCTACGCCCGCATTTTTTACACTGGGCACCTTTTCACGAAGCCAAATCTTTGCTGATCTTCGGCTCTTGGAACAAAATGGCGCCGCTGACCTATTAGCCAATCCCAAACTGGTGGCGCGGGATGGAACTACGGCGAATTTCCACGCGGGGGGCGAACTTCCTTACGCGACGGCCGGGCAATTGGGGACCGTGACGATAGAGTTCAAACCATACGGTGTGAACTTGAAGATCACACCGCATTTGGAAAGCTCCGGAAAAATCGCGATGTCGATTGATGCTGAGGTAAGTAGTCCGGACACGCAAAACAGTGTGACACTTTCCGGAAATACTGTACCTGGAATTCGCTCTCGCACTGTTAGCTCCCAACTCACCTTGACGCCTGGCAGCACATTAACCCTCGCGGGCCTCATACAAAACGACAAAGAATGGACCCGAACGGGAGTTCCGGGTCTGATGCACATTCCTGTGCTCGGATATCTTTTCAGCCACAAATCCCAAACCAATAGACGAACATCCATCGTTGTTTTCGTAACGCCGACATTAATCGAGGGATCCAAGACAGCGGCCTCTTCTATGGCAAAAGAGTCCGACGACCTGCTGCGCATCGAAGATGAGAAAGACATGAGGGGTGAGCGCTCTCATGTCTAGTCGATTGAACAGCCACGGACAGTCGCTTGTCGAAGTGGCTCTCCTTTTTCCCATGATCATTCTCATGCTTGCCTTCATGCTCCAATTGCTTTTGATGATTCACATGCATATGAAACTTCACCGAACCGCACTTTATATGGCCGAACAAATGTCTTTTGGCGTCAATAAGCCGACTGTTATCGGTATGGCGCTCCTTGATTACACGAAAACGCTTCGGTGGGGCCTACCCATTCCTCGACCGAAGGTCGAACCTCTTTCTTCCATGAGGAGATATCCTGGCGTCCAAACATTGAACCACACCAACTGTCTAGCCATTGGAGATATCACCTTCCCTTTGATGGGAAGTTGGTTTGCTTCGGTCGGCATCCAACCGATCATCTTGAAAGCGCACGAGGAACTGCCCTGTGAGCCCACGGGAATGGCGGAGCCTTCATGAACGAACGCGGACAAATTCTCTTGCCCGCCTTAGCGTGGTATCTTGGCCTTCTCATTCTTTTTTGTGGATTGGTCACATGGGGACAGCATCAAATCAGTCAAGAAAGAATGGACATGGCCGCTTCAGCCGCGGCGATCAGTTCAGCACGCGACATTGCATCGGCTTTAAATAAATTTTCAATGCAAAACGTAGGGGCCAACGTCTTCGTCAATGGACGTTTCAAAGGATTTGGCGCCATGCAGTCGGCGATGGTGAAACCTTTTGAACTTTGGTTGGACCTCCACGAAATCGAAAACCATCTTGGCAATTTCCAATCGGTATTGAATGGCTTCCAAGGTCATGCGGCTTCCGTTGGGTCCAAGGTGGCTAAACTTAATGGCGCCATTCGAGTGCAACGCCGGTCTTCTTTCGATCTACGCCTCAAGTTGAACGATCTAGATGTGTTCGTCTTTTACGGCATCTATCCTACGCCGATCATGCTCAGCTTTGAAAATGTTTATTACTCGCGTCTCTGGGGCTATAACAAACGTAAAGCACAACCCCCTCACGAGACAATCTGGTCGGTCGCTGATTCCATGTCCAAATCGACCGCTGCGGCGCGTGTGTATCTTGATGTAGACAAAAATGAGCCTCTCCAAAACGGGGGATTTCCACGTGCTCAAGGGGAAGAGCTGCAAGGTGAGTTTGAAATTCAGTCGCTTTATCCACAATTTAACGCCAAACTAATTCCGGAGCCGCTAGGACAGAAAGTGCTGGATTGGGTGCTCAAATGAGACGCGAGGACTCCGGGCAAGCGCTTATCGAATGGGCTCTTCTCCTGCCGCTCTATGGATCTCTGGCTCTAGCCATCTTTGCGTACGGTCAATGGTTTGTCATTCGGCATCAACTGATCGCCGCGACACGCGAGGCCGCATTTCTTTACAGCTCAGGCCGACTGACCTCCCAACAAACCAAAGATATTGTGCGCAAAAGTTTGTCGAACGGATTGCCGGCTTTGCAAATCCCGTCCAGCGCCATTTACGTCGGACAATACCGTGGGTCGGGTGCATGGATGTCTCGCTTGGATGAAGTTCGAATTACCTATCCTGCAACGAAACAAATGCAGAGATTTCTCATAAAGGAGATGACCGAAAAATGCGTGATTCAACATGCCCCACCCTATTGGCAAACAGATATTCCGGGAGTTGGTTTGGGGCCGCCCGTATCATGGTAAAAAACTGGTCTCCGCTGCGTTGGGCACTGCTTGGCCTTCTCGCGGTCATGCTCATGCTATACAGCTTTTTTGGTGTGGGACGGAATACGGTTTCCTTTGAAGAGGAAAATCAAGAAACAATGTCATCCGTGGTCGTCGCGAAGCGATATATTGCGCCCTTCACCGCAATTCGTTCGCAAGATATTACGATTCGTTCCTTTCCCAAGGCATATGTTCCCCCTGGAGCATTTCATAGTATTGGAGACGTAGAAATCAATGATCTCCCTCACTATTCTTCAGCCGTGGGAATTCCAGAAGGTCAACCATTAACGTCTGCTCTTGTACATGAAGCAGGAAAAAATCACGGGATGGCTTCCATTTTGTCTCCCGGCAAAGTGGCTGTGTCCTTTTCCGCAGACTCCGTGCGGAGTGTCGGAGGCTGGATCCAACCCGGTGATTCTATCGCCATTTTTTGCACGAATCGAGAATCGGATGCTAAAACCAGTTGGCGTCGACAGACACATCTTGTGTTTTCAGCCGTCCAAGTCCTGGCCGTGGATTCT
>JAYWEN010000004.1:0-1717 GCA_043779245.1 Elusimicrobiota bacterium
ATCTCATGTCCGCCACACAACCGGCGGATCCTCGGAAGCCTCGGACTTGGGAAGTCGCCGCGTTGTCGGCGACCCGCCATCCGTGTGGCGGGCACGCATTCTACCACTGAACCACACCCGCGAAAGTCTGAGTAATACTACAAAAAAGTAATGAGGACTGAGTACTGAACCCCGCCGCCGCGCAAGCGAGCTTTAGAGTTAGAATTGAAGGATGTTGGCCCGCGAATCTAATACAGCAGTATTCCTAAATGACGTAACAGCCGAGGAGCGATCTCGCTCAATCGGTCTCAGTGGCTTTCAAATCGTTTCGCCTCGTTTCAAATCTGATCAAAACTCTGTTTTACGCTGGTTGGCTGCCGCTCATGCACGAAGTGGTGACATCTCTTTTGAGATGATGCAAAAGTTGGTCGCTCGCTATAGCGCCTCGCCGAGTCAGATAGGCTTTCGTTCGCATGAGTTGGAGGATTTTACTCATCTCAAGTGGGGCGAGATGCTCCTCTATGGACGTGAATCACCGGATATCGCGCACAAGACTGCGTTTTTTGACCAGACCGTTGATTCTATCTTCGAGCGTCTTTATCCCTCAAACGCTAAGGCGCCTTCGAATATCATCCACGTCACTTGCACGGGCTACAGTGCGCCCAGTGGTGCGCAGCGGCTTGTGTCAAAACGCCAGTGGGGAGAAATGACACAGGTTCTTCACGCCTACCACATGGGCTGTTATGCGGCTCACCCAGCGCTACGAATGGCAGGCGGACTTGTGGCAGCCTCCCCCGATTCTGAACAATCGGTCGATATCGTTCACACAGAGCTTTGCACTCTCCATCTTGATCCGACGAATCACGATCCGGCTCAGCTGGTCATTCAAAGTCTTTTCGCCGACGGATTTATTAAGTATCAGATAGGTTCCTTGAATGGACATGCTGACTTTGGCGCCCACGAGGCATTCCTCGAAGTCCTTGCAACCCGAGACGTGATCGTTCCCGATTCGGCTAACGCGATGCGCTGGGTAACGGGACCTTTTGTCTACGAGATGACTCTTTCAAAGGAAGTCCCGACCCTCTTCGCCGCGGCGTTACCTGCCTTTGTGTCAAATTTATTTGAGGAGGCAGGGCTTGATTTCGAAGAAGAAGCCCCGGCAGCCGTTTTCGCTATCCACCCCGGCGGGCCCACCATCATAGAACGCTCCGCGTTAGTGCTTGGCCTAAATCCCGAACAAACGTTCTGGAGCCGTGAGGTGTTGCGCGATCACGGCAATATGTCTTCAGCCACGTTGCCTCACATCTGGAAAAACATTCTCGAAGATCCAACCATCCCTAATGGAACACTCATTGTGAGCATTGGTGCGGGTCCGGGTTTGACACTTTCCGGTGCGCTCTTCCGCAAACTGGCCATTTAAACGCTTCTATCGAACAGTTCGAAAGAAGCAATAAGAGAAGGCTTTTAAGGCGATCTATTCTTCGATTAGTCTGTATCGCGTGAGCGCCGTGAGGATGGTCATCCCTTTCGGATACCATTCCAGGGCTTTAAGAGCGGGTTCACGAAACAGTGATAGGCTGTAAAGCATTCGGGTCACTGCGTTCCACCGAAGTGCCGGCATAAACGCTTTTCGCCAGAGAGCGGAATACGTTTCGGTCGGATGTTCTCCCCGAAACGCTTGCGCCAGCAAACGCGACGAATACAGACCAATCGACATCCCTTCTCCTGCAAAAGGATC
>JAYWEN010000005.1:0-4850 GCA_043779245.1 Elusimicrobiota bacterium
ATACGCATCTTTTTCCCATCGGACAGAAGATGCTTTCAATAGAAGAATTAGCGGCCATCGAGGAGCATCTCAAAACTTGTGAGTAGGTTTATCTTCGCCAAGCGCATGGACCGCATGCAGCGTTCCACGATCCGCGAAATCCTCAAGATCACAAAGCGCCCTGACATTATTTCTTTTGCCGGCGGACTTCCTGCCCCCGAACTTTTCCCCCTGAAAGCGTTTAAAGCGTCGATTCAAAAAGCTCTCACTCAGGACGGACCAGCCTCTCTTCAGTACGACGTGACCGAAGGATATCCGCCGCTCAAAGAATTTCTCTGCCGGTGGCTGAAGCGTTCTGGAATTGTTTGCAAGCCTGAACAGATGATGCTGACGAACGGTTCTCAGCAAGCCTTAGACTTAATCGGCAAGGTCTTTCTGAATCCCAATGATCGCGTGCTCGTCGAGAATCCAACCTATTTGGGAGCGATCCAATCCTTCAATGCCTACCAAGCCCGATACACATCCGCCGCGATGGACCAGGCTGGGATTATTCTTGAGGACGCCGAAAAAAAGATCACGCGCGATCATCCGGTCATCGCTTATCTCGTGCCCACGTTCCAAAACCCATCCGGCGTGACGATGACTTTAGAACGTCGAAAGGCGTTTCTCGTTCTCGCCTCAAAATATCACTTACCCGTTGTTGAAGATGACCCTTATGGGTATTTACGTTTTTCGGGTCGTGTTCAACCCTCTCTCTACAGCGTGGCCAAAGGGAAAGGGGTCATTTATCTGTCTACCTTTTCAAAAATTCTTTCGCCGGGGATTCGCTTGGGGTTTGTTGTGGCACCCCAGGAAATCATTAACGAGCTCGTCCTCGCCAAGCAAGCCGCCGATCTACAGCCCAACTCGCTTATTCAGCGTGCGGTCTTTCATTACTGTAGCGATGGACATCTCGATCGCCATATTCCGACAATCACCCATTCTTACAAGATGCGCGCCCACGTGATGCTTGAGGCGATGCGTCGGTATTTCCCCTCAGAAGTTCAATGGATTCCCCCTGAAGGTGGCATGTTCGTCTGGTGCACCGTTCCTAAGCACTTATCCACCTCGGCCTTGTTCAAAAAAGCCATCACACAGAAGGTAGCGTATGTCACGGGAAGTGTCTTTCATGCGAACGGTGGCGGGGACGACACCTTGCGGCTTAACTTCACGAACTCCACGCCGACACAGATCGACGAAGGAATTAAACGGCTTGGGAAAGTTTTTTCAGAAGCGCTTTAACCGCCTCTACTGGCAATCCCACCACGTTGTCGTAGGACCCCTTTACCACACGCGCAATCGGATCGCGTTTTTCTTGGATCGCATACGCACCGGCCTTATCGAGATGCCTCCTCGATAATTTTCGAATCTGCTTCGAGGGAATGGTTTTCATCCGCACCTCCGAGCGTGCGTGCGCCACCCGTTTTCGACCTGATGCTGCATCAACCAGTGCAATGCCGGTGTAAACCACGTTTGTCGTGCCCGATAGTTTCGAAAGCATTCTAAAAGCATCTTCAGCATCTTTAGGTTTGCCTAGAATTTTCTTTCGCCACACCACAATCGTATCGGCACCTAACACAATCCCCTTGTTCAAGGTCTTGGCCGTGGCCAACGCTTTTCGCAAAGCCAATCGTTCCACAAATCGAATAGGATTTTTCTCGGAGATCTTTTCAGACACATGACTGGGGAGAACTCGAAAAGGAATTTTCAACTGCTTGAGCAGTTGCCTTCGGCGGGGTGACGCCGAGGCCAAAATCAAACGCAATCGCGGAGCCATTTAAGATAGGCCGGATTTCCCGCCCGTATAGGAATTGCCAGGATTTCTGGCACCTCGTAGGAATGAAGTTGAAGGATACGCCGCTCCACTCGTTTGTAGTTCGACGCCATGGTCTTTATCAGTATCAACACCTCGCGGCTTGTCTCGACGGCGCCTTTCCAGCGATAGCGTGACGTGATCTCAGGGAAGGCGCTCACGCACGCGGCGAGTTTCTCATCGACCAGGGCGGTGGCGATTTTATTGGCTTCTTTTCGATTGGGCACAGTGACTAAAACGAGGACTGCTTTCTTCACAACGGGAGGGGACGCGACGTGAGTCGATGCTGCCGAGCGTATTCCACATAATCTTTGGGGCGTTTGTGGAGGAGAGCCAACTCCTCGGGTGTGATCGAGCGTTTTACGCGGCCCGGAATCCCCAAGACTAAGGAGCGCGGCGGAATTTTCATATTTTCGGAGATAAGCGCACCGGCTCCGATGAGACATTCTTTGCCAATGACGCAGCCGTCCAGGAGAATCGCGCCCATGCCAACCAGGCTATTATTCCCAATTCGAGCCCCATGAATAATGGCGCCGTGCCCAATGGTAACGCCCTTTCCTAGAACGACCGGCAAACCTCGCGAAGTGTGAATGACCGTGCTGTCTTGCACGTTGCTCGATTCTCCGATCGTGATGCGTTCGATGTCGCCACGAAGCACAACAAGAGGCCAAATCGATGCTTTGGGCCCGATGGTGACCCGTCCAATGAGTTCGGCTGAATCGTGAACAAAGGAAGAGGAGTGAATTCGGGGCTTTGCTTCTTGAAACGAACGGCGCATTATTTCCCCATGAACTTTAGGAGAATGGCCTTTTGGATATGCAACCGATTCTCGGCTTGATCAAACACTATCGATTGAGATCCTTCGATGACGTCATCCGTAATTTCTTCACCCCGGCGCGCGGGCAGACAATGAAGAACTACCGCATGAGGCTTGGCTTTTGCCAAGAGAGCCGCGTTCAGTTGAAAGGGTCTGAACACTTCTTTTCGCTTGGCTTCCTCGGATTCTTGACCCATGGACGTCCACACATCCGTGTACAAAGCGTCCGCGTTCATCGCGCCGACTTGCGGGTCGTGAACGACTTCGATATGGCCGCCGGTTTTTTTCGCCATTTGCTTGGCGTTGTGCAGCACTTCGGGATGGGGGTCGTACCCGTTCGGGCAGGCGAGGACAAAATGAAGCCCCATCATCCCGGAAAAGAGCAGCCAGGAATGTGACACGTTGTTGGAATCGCCGAGAAATACAATTTTTAGTTTCCGAAGCGAGGAGATTTTTCGGCCGTGACGCTCCCAAAGAGTCATCGCATCGGCCAACACTTGGCAAGGATGCTCATTTTCTGTGAGTCCGTTGATGACCGGGATTGTGGTGTAACGCGCAAACTCTTTTACGTCGGCATGCTGCCTCGCGCGAATCATGACAGCGTGCACGTAGCGGGTCATCACCCGGGCCATGTCAGGAATCGTTTCGCCCCGCTTCCACTGAAGGGCATCCGATTGAAGCACGAGAGGACATCCGCCAAGCGCCTGGATTCCCGCCGCAAAGGACACGAGGGTTCGCGTCGATGGTTTTTCGAATACGAGGGCGACCGTTTTGCCGCGCAGGGCGTTGGGACGGAAGGGTGATTTTTTGAGTCGAGCAGCGTCGTAGAGAAGCTTTTCCACTTCTTGAGGCGAAAGATCCGTAATGGAAAGAAGGTCGCGTTTCATAGTCCCCAAGAGGGCTGTGTGGATTCTCCTGGGAGCGTGCCTATGCAATGCGGCGAGCTGCCATCGGCGCCCATGGTGCAGATCTTGGTCCGACCATCACGATCCGACGCGTAAGCCAAAAATCGGCCGTCGGGCGACCAGGTCGGATTTTCGTTGCGAGCGCCGGCCTCGGAGATCACGTGATTGTTTTTGCCGGAGGGGTCCATCATATAGACGTCAAAGCGGCCTTGGCTCCTTTGCCGTTCGTAGGCGATGGCGTCGCCTCGTGGAGACCACGCGGGCGAATCGACAAACTGACCGTAGGTCAAACGCTGAATGTTGGCGCCGGCTGAATCCATCACGTAGAGTTCAGGAGTTCCAGCACGATCAGAAATGAATGCGATCTGCTGTCCGTTCGGAGAAAAGCTAGGACTCGTATCCACGCCGGGGGAGTAGGTAAGCCGCCGGATAATTCGGCCTCCCTTATCGAGCAAATAAAGTTCTGGATCGGTTCCGCGGGACATGGTCAAAGCAATGTTGTTACCATCGGGAGACCAATTGGGAGACGTGTTCAAACCTTGGCGCGTTGAGAGATCGCGCACATTTTCTCCCCCCGCATCCATGATATAGGCGTCTGGGTTTCCGGCTTTATAGCTATTGAAGGCAATCCACTTTCCGTCGGGAGACCACTTCGGAAGAATGGTGATCGAGTGCAGATGGGTAAGTTGACGGACATTGGCCCCATCGTAGTCCATGACATAGATTTCTTTGTTCTTCGTGTGATTGTTGACGAAGACAATGCGCGTATGGGCGACACCTGGCTGGCCGGAAAGCTGAAAGGTGACTTGGTCAGACATCAAATGCGCGAGCCGGCGAAGATTTAACTTGGGACCTGATCCTTCTTTGGCCCAAAGCACCTTCCCACTCGAGACGTCATAAATTTTGCATTCTAGTTTTACGTCAGGTCCATCAGCCCGTACATTTCCTGTCACCACCACTTGCGCGCCGAGTCCACCCCACACGACGGAATCGAGTTTCGCACCGACACTGGAGCCGCCCTCTGTCACTGTGAAGAGCCGCGAGAACAAAATATCTTCGCGCATCACGGAGCGAATGGATCCTGCGAGGTTTGAGGATTCTGAATCTGAAGAGGATGTGAAAGGCGCGATTCCTACCCCGAGAGCTTTTCCGTTTCCGCCGTAGGCTTGCAGGCCGAGATACACCTCTGCAGCGAAGACGTGGAGACAAGGCAAAAGGCAAAAGGCAAAAGTCAAAAGGCAAAAGTTGCGGGGTTGTTTGAGGAAGGTTCTTTTCATGTTTTCCCTTTTGACTTTTG
>JAYWEN010000006.1:0-5318 GCA_043779245.1 Elusimicrobiota bacterium
CATTTGCCATCTGGGACAAAAACAAGAAGCGACTCTTCATGGCGCGCGATCGACTCGGGAAAAAGCCTCTCGTTTACTCAATCGCAAATGATTCCATTATTTTTGGATCGGAACTTAAAGCGTTACTCGAGCATCCGTCAGTCTCACGCGATGTGGATCGGCAAGCGATCGATCGGTTTCTCACCTACCAATACATTCCCAGTCCGCAAACTATTTTTCAATCCATTAAAAAATTGCCCCCGGCCCATTTCGCCCTTTGGGACGATGGCGGACTCACTATTAAGCGCTACTGGGACGTCCCCTACCAGCCGAAGACAACTTTGTCGCTTTCACAAGCCACCGATCAATTATTAGCCAAGCTTCGCGAGTCCGTAAAATTGCGCATGATCGCAGACGTCCCCTTAGGTGCGTTTCTTTCTGGGGGCATTGATTCGAGCGTCGTGGTGGGAATGATGAGTGAAGTCTCATCTCAGCCCGTGAAAACCTATTGCATTGGCTTTGAAGAAGCCGATTTCTCCGAACTCGAACATGCGCGAGTCGTGGCCAAGCTTTTCGGCTGTGATCACCATGAAATAGTCGTCAAACCTCCTACCCCGGATCTTTTGCCTCGACTGGCCTGGCATTACGGCGAACCTTTTGCGGACCCAAGTGCTTTGCCATCGTATATCGTCGCGAGAGAAACAAGAAAACACGTGACCGTGGCATTGAATGGCGATGGTGGGGACGAAAATTTTGCCGGCTACTATCGGTATGCGGCGATGGATCTTTTGAAACGCTGGGATCGCGTGCCGACTCCCCTGCGCCAATTAATCTCCGCGTTTGCCCGGAAAGCGCCCAACGCCGGGCGCCCGTCTCAACTTCAACAGCTTCTAGTGCTGAGCGACCAAACACCGAACGAACGCTATCTACAGCTTGTCAATGTTTTCACGGAAAGTCAGAAGCAAGCGTTGTACCAGTCCTTCATGCAGAAGGAGACCGCGACCGCGGGTGCCACGGCGTACCTCTTTGACTTGTTGCGTCGATATAGCGGCGAAGAAGGCGTCGACCCCTATCTCGCCACGGACATCCATTCCTACTTGCCCGAATGCCTCATGACCAAAATGGACATCGCCTCCATGGCCGTATCGCTAGAGACGCGATCACCGTTGTTGGATCATGAGTTTGTCGAGATGGCCGCCAGGCTTCCGTCGGAATGGAAATGGAAACCGATTGTGCAGACCAAATGGATTTTACGCCAAGGACTAAAAGGGTGGCTGCCCGATTCGATTCTCAAACGCAAAAAACAAGGATTCGGGATTCCGGTCGACGGTTGGCTGCGCGGGGGTCTCAAATCCTACGTCGAAAGTGTTGTGCTGTCCCCTCAGGCGGAAAGTCGCGGTTATTTTAAGCCCGAGGTGGTTCGTGCGTTAGTCGCAGAACATGCGTCGGGGAAAATCAACCACGGATACCGGCTATGGTCACTCATGATGCTCGAGCTGTGGCATCAGGTCTATGTCGATAGAACCACCACATTTCCATGACGTCAAAAATCACGCATCTCATTACGAGTCTGGGGGGTGGGGGGACTGAGAACTTTCTGTATCAGATTATTTCTGGCTCACCGCCGGAATTTAGTCATGAGGTTCATTATTTAGGAAAAGATGGTGTCAATGGCGATCGCATACGTCGCCTCGCTGTGCCCGTGAAGCATGTGAGTATGCCTGCGCTTTATAAGCATCTCACTGAAAACCCACCGGTCGCGCTGCACACTTGTCTCTATTGGGCTCATCAAGTCGGTCGCGTAACGGGCCGCTTGGCGAACGTACCGTTGATCGTATCGAGCCATCAGTCAATCGATACCTGGCAAAAACCGTGGCACGGATGGATTGATCGCCTGACTTTGCCCTTGTGCGATGTGGTCGACGTGAACAGCAATGCGGCGCAACAGGTTTTAGAAAAGCGATTGGCAAACGCCGCCAAGCAGCCCCGCTTTGTCAAAGTGAACAACGGAATTGATTTCCAAGCTTTAACCTTAAAAAACAAATCCAAAGCGCGAGACGCATTTAAGCTTCCTCTTGATGCCATCGTCGGAGGAACGCTGATGCGCCTGCATGCTGAGAAGGGCGCCGAGAACATTCCCGAGTTCGCTCGCGCGCTTCTCAAGGAGAACTCCAAACTGATCCTTCTCATCGCGGGGACCGGTCCCATGGAAACAGTTTTAAAGGAACAAACAAAAGAGTTCGGCGACCGTCTCCGTTGGATCGGCTGGCAGGAGGATATCGCGACTTATCTTTCCTCACTTGATTTTTTCTGGCTACTGTCTCGCGAGGAGAGTTTTCCTCAAGCGCTGCTTGAAGCGTCTGCGATGGGATTACCATGGGTCGCGACAAACGTGGGGGGCGTTCCGGAATTGCTCGCCGCCGGAGCTTGCGGCGAACTAGCACCAGCCGGCAAGCCAATCCAATCAGCCGCCGTCGCGAAGATTCTCATCTCTCAACTCGAATCCAGAACGCGACGAGCCCAAGAGGCTGTCCCGACGCTCCGCGGACGGTATGATCTGGCCAACATGACCAAAGCGTTCTACGGAATTATCTATAATTCGATTCGCTAAACCATGCAATTTCTAGAGGCATTAAAGATCCTTGAAACTGTAAAACCAAGCCCCTCGCGTAAAGTGGCTTTCCTCTCCTCCTTTGAGCCGCTGCACTTCAAAATGTTTCTCCAAGCTCACCTCGCTCAGCGCTTTCCCATCGACAGCCCTGAAGTTCTCACCTTCGGTTACGATCATCTCGATGCAGCACTCACAGAAACTGAAACAATTTATAAGTCGTCGCCTACCCTTCTATTCTTAAGCTGGGAAGATTTGCATCCGGCACTTTCTTGGCGCACACGAGGATCCTTTAGCGACATAGCGACGGAGGATCTCGACGCCAGAGCCGGTGCACTGCGTAAACGTCTGATCACGTGGGCTGCCCAACGAACCGGCTCTGAAACATATCTCGTCACCGCGCCAAATGAATGGATGCCTTACGTGAGCTCGTTTCCTTCCGATGCCCTCAGCCCTTTAACCTTGGCGGCGGACAAATGGATGAGCGATATTCGTCATAGCCTTTCGATGCACAACCTCAGAACGTTGCGTTTTTCGGACTCGGGCCTTCAGTACCGTGACCTTTTAGATGCAGGCTGTCCGCTTACGTTGGAGTCGGGAGCCTCGCTCGCTCAGCAGTTTATCGAGTTAGCGTTTCCTTCGATCGAACGCAAGAAAATGATCGTCGTTGATCTTGATCAAACCCTTTGGCATGGCGTGTTGGGTGAAGATGGTGCCAAAGCCATTCAAGCGGGTCCGGAAGGAAAGGGACATGCATTTCATGTGTTCCAGAAATTTCTTCTCAGGCTCAAAAAGGAGGGCATCTTACTAGCGTTTTGCACAAAAAATAATCCGTCTGATGTCTTGCCCGTCTTCGATACGCTCGAGATGCCGCTCCGACTCAAAGACTTTGCGCTATACCGCTGCAATTGGGACGCCAAACCCGACAACATTTGCGCGCTCGCTAAAGAAGCCACTATTGGGCTGGGGTCGCTTCTTGTCATTGATGACAACGCCGCTGAAATTGCCCATATCCAATCAGTGCTTCCGGAAGTGACCGTTTTACAGACACCGCGCGAGGGCCATGCGTGGCTCGCACTTTTTAAAAAAGTTCAAGATCTCTGCGCGAGCTGGGAATTAACCGACGAAGATAGAGCTCGCACTGCGTCCATTCAATCCAATCTAAACCGTTCAGCATTTGAGAAACAAGCTTCCGCCAACGGCGGCCCCAAAACGAATTCCGTCGACTACCTTCACGATTTAAAACATGAGTTAGCGATCAACAGGGTCGCGTTCAGCGATCCAAGGTCCCTGCAGATTATCAATAAGGTGAATCAGTTCAACCTTACGGGCGAACGTTTGACGCCTGAAATGTGGCAGGCTTGGGAAAAAGCACCGAACACCTTTTGCTGGTCAGTGAAGCTAAAAGATCGCTTTGGCGATTTCGGGACGATTGCCGTCGTCACGGGGAAAAAGAACGGAAAGACTCTCGAGATCAAACATTTAATCTTGAGCTGCCGCGCGTTCGGCAGGGGTGTGGAAGCATTGCTTCTCGGAGCTTTAGTCCGAAGTCTGGGCGCTGACGCGGTCACAGGTTTTTATAAGGACACGGGAAAAAATGAACCCATACGCCGATTTTTGACGGAACTCGGGGCCACAATGACAGCAGAGGGGAAGTGGACACTCCCGAAGAATGTTGTCTTAACCGCCTCTGATACCATTCTTAAAAGAACCCAAGCCGTCATGACAGGAGTAGCGGTATGAGTGACAACGAACAACGGCTGGAACATTTGTTTCGAGATTTGATGCCCGCCGAAACCATGGAACCGCGCAAGCGTACACGCACCAATTGCTTGTTGTGGGATAGCCTCATGCAGTTCAAAATCGTTTTAGCCATTGAGCAAGAGTTCGGCGTCACGTTATCGGATGAAGAAGCCATCGATTTGAACTCCTTTGATACCGCCATTCAAATTCTTGCAGACCACATGGCTCGAACCTCTCACAAGAGCTGATTCCTAGTTTGGCGGATTGTTTATGAATCGAGGATTGAATGTGGAATTGGGGGGGGAATTTCGGCGTCCTGACTGCTCGCCCAGGGCGAGCGTAAGGACAGCCCCTCACGCGAAGCGTGGTCGGGGCGCATGCCTCCAGAATGGCCGAGGAACGTCCCCCATGCCGGTACTAAGCTTCTTTGCGAAGTTTTTCGTATTGGTCTGGACTGATTTCCATATCACGAAAAAAGGCGCGAATGAGGTCTCGTCCGAGATCTTCGCCTTTATGCATAGGAACAACGGTAGACCTGCCGTCGAAGTGCTGGAAGTTAGGCATGACTGCCTTTCTGGCGGATTAAAACAAAACCCAGATGCCGAAGAATTCTGGCCATCTGGGCTGCAGAAATAATAGGGAGCTTACTCATTACACAGCAATATCGAGTTGATGAACTCCGATAAACCGATTCTGTGTGGGCCGCGTCTTTTCAACCGAAAGGCAGAGTTTGATAACCTCCCGAAGTCGCTTTTCAAGCTCAGCCAGCGTACGCGCCTGGGTATGGCACCCTTTGAGTTCCGGCACCAGGCCAACAAACATCCCATCTTCATCCTGCTCAATCAAAACGGGAAAATGATACTTTCGCATGGAATCCTCCTCGAGATCTAAATCATATCAAAAGATTATTTTCGCAAAGTCGCGTGAGTGAGGAATGCGGGGGCTTGCTCTGGCACGTTTGAGGCACTACGTTTGTTCCTGGTGCCTG
>JAYWEN010000007.1:0-1857 GCA_043779245.1 Elusimicrobiota bacterium
GAGAACCGGCGCTTTTGTCCGCGCTGAAAGAAAATGTCGAAGCCGATTATTACACGGCGATTACGCGCCCGCCGTCTGTGTATCGCGGGAACCCTTTTCAGATCGAAGTCGCTTTGGCCTATGGGGGAAAAATGGCATCGGATGACCTCGCACAGCTCTTGCGATTTGCCAATCGGGTTCCGCTTCTCTATCAACAGAGCGCCTGCGCCACCGCCAAAAGCGTACTGCAAACAGCCTGGAAGAATTATGGCGTGAGCCAATCCAAGGGAGCGCTTCCTCAGGCCCCCATGATGATCGCCATTCACATGGCAAGCGTGTGGGTTCCATTTACGTCGGAATCCAAAGAAGCGGTTGCCTCCTATCCCGAGATTATCCGAGAGATTAAATTAGCGCTCCAAGAATGCGGCCGCCGGCTTGATGGGTATTTGCGCCGCGGAATGAAAGAGGCCGATGCTAAACGTAAAAAGGATTACATCAAGTCGTATCTGCCGCACATCGGAATTGGACTTCGTGAGATACTAGGATTTAAGGAAAGCGATCAGAAGAAAGTGTTGGGTCTTTTAACCGATATGCTCGAAAAGGAGAAATCCTGACATGGACAAATCAACCGAAAAGAAAATCGTCGAAGCGGCCGAAAAACTTTATCACGAGATTTTAAAGAAAGAAGTGCCGATGCTCGACTTCCCGATGCGCTCTCTGGAAAACGTCACCTACGACAAGAAGAAAGGCTACTTTGAAATTGGCGACCGCGTAGTCGAACGTACTCTTTCGTTTAACACCATCAAAACCTTTGCCCAAACGATTCGCATGATGGCCCTCTCTCACGAAATCGTCAAGAAGAACGACATGGCGACCAAGCGAGAAGCTTATTACGTATCCAAGAATTGGGGGGAAGCTCGCTTTACGGAGCAGCCTGAGTCCGACACAATCATGGATGACATCGAAGCGCACTTTCGTTTGAATCGCGAAAAGCTCGGATTCATTCCTGAAGAAAAGGGCGGCGATGTGGTCGGAAAGCTCGTTGTGATCGACAAGGATCCTAATACAGGGAAAGAAATCCGCATCGATTGCACCGGGTTTGGTTCGGGTGCCTATTCGATCCCCACCGATTGCGAACAACTCAAATTCGAAACCAAAGCTAAATACGTGCTGGCCATCGAAACCGCCGGAATGTTTCAGCGTCTCGTGAAGCACAACTTTTACACAACTGATAACTGCATCTTGATCTCGATGGGGGGAGTTCCTACCCGCGCGTGCCGGCGATTCATTCGCTTGCTTGCCGATCAGCACAAGTTGCCGGTCTACGCCTTTGTCGATGGCGATCCTTACGGGATGACAAACATTTATCGAACGCTTAAAGTGGGGTCAGGAAACAACGCGCATCTGAATCAGTTCTTCTGCGTGCCGCAAGCGAGCTATCTCGGCGTGACGCCGCAAGATATCATCGATTACAAATTGAAAGATGCTACGCATCCGCTTGCAGAAGTCGATATCAAGCGTGCGAAAGATGCGATCAAGAATGATCCCTTCATCAAAGCGCACAAACCCTGGCGCGATGCCATCGAACAAATGCTCGAAATGGGCGTCCGTGTTGAACAACAAGCCTTCGCCAAACACGGCCTCAATCACGTCATCGAAAAGTATTTGCCCCAAAAGCTCAAAAACCCATCTAAGTTCCTGCCTTGATTCGGAGTCATCTCAGAATCTTGCGAAAAAATGGGAAAGCCCTAAATTTAATTCAGGCCTTTCCTGGGGCGACCAGCTTGCAATTCCCGCCTAAAAACGTAAGGCGGTTCTAACAATCTAACGCAACACTTTGATAGTTTGAGCAGGCTATCAGAGGAGGCGTTTCGTGTG
>JAYWEN010000008.1:0-2200 GCA_043779245.1 Elusimicrobiota bacterium
TTCCGAAATCGAGCGCCGCCGAGTCACTCATAGGCCCATCACCCTGATGATGTCTCACCAGATATCGGACATAAGGAACGCCATCCCGCTCGGCAGTACCCCAAACAAAATCGTGACGTGCTCGGAAATAATTGGCCCGATGGCCCTCCGGATCGCGCGCGTAAACGAGATATCCGCACGCATTACCATGATCATCGCGCGTTTTATCGATGACCAAAGGGTCCGATTCCCACTCGTGAATCACTTTGTCGACATCTCCGAAGTCATGCTTAAAGAAATCGGGACGTTGATAGACTAAAGGACTATCAGCCGCTAAATGACCCAAGACGTCAACGATCCCTCGCATTCCGCGGTCATGTAACACATGCATGGCTTGTCGAATCTGAACCAGATTTCCGGTAAACGACAAGGGGGAATACATTGAAGCTTCTCGCCCTTCTTCACCCGGAAAACTATTGTGAACGACGACCTGCCCATCGGCTGCTTCTACGGTGTAGTGATCGGTCGGATGATGCGGCGTATGAACATCGTTTATTGCAAGGCTGGCATTTCCGGTCGTATGCACTCCAATCAAATGGACGATGCTTCCCGCCGGAGTTTCCAAAACTGACAAAAGCTCGCGGAGGCGTGTGGAAAACAATTCCGTCCATCCATCAAACCAACGTATAGGAACCTGCAGAATTTGGCGCGATCCTCGCGGATCTTTGGGTGGACGCTTCTTAAACAAATATTGAAGGGTCAACTGAATTGCCGGATCATCAGACAAGACCTCACTCACACCGGCGGCCTCGGGAATTTCCCGCAGAAAGATCTCGGGCTCACCTTCGGCTGACGTTTTACTCCAGGCTAGAGGCAACCCTCGATATCCAGCTGAAGCTGACGTCTCACCCTTTTTCGCAATGATAGGAACGAGAAGTTGAACGCCCGGGTATGGAATACCAATGTTCCATGCGCCACCCTCTCGGGTGATGGATTCAATTTCATGATGACGCTCATACGTTCGATGTTCGCCCGAATCATAAATTTGAAAGACGAGATCGGGCTGCTGAGGATCAAATCCCAATACTTTAAAGGCTTCCTCATTTCCGCGATAAGGAATTTGCATCCATTTTTTGGTCTCTTCCCCGGGGCGAGAATACCAACCGTTATCGGTATTGACGGCCACAACAAAAGGAGCCTTTCCAGTCTCATGAATGACATAAGCGCGCAAGAGTCCGTCGGCCACAAGCGGTGTCACACGCGACGCATTTTTCCGATCGCCCAAAAACTCCGCGAGCTGTCGTCGTACCCATGGCTTTCGGAAATACTTCGCCATTTCGGCTTCACCCGACATCCACTGTCTGATAGCTTCGAGCGGATTTTCTTTTCGTTCGATGGCCAAACTTAATTGACGTAAATATTCCGCTCCGGGAAGAAGGGCTTCCAAATGTCTACTGAGCCGCACAGACGTCGCTTGATAGTGAGCGAAGTCATATCGACTGGAGGTGTTTCCAACAAAATGGCCATTCACCCATCGAAAAACTTCCATATAGGCGTCAGACACATCGCTATCAAGACCCGTTTCACAACGGGGAATCATCACGTTTCCGGAGCCAGGAATTTTGCGATTCAAAATCATCCCATGACGTTGCAAAATGCCTTCCATCCATGGGGGCGCCACTTGTAGCCCTCCGACAGCCGACACATCCGATTCCGTATAACCTGCGGCTTCAGTCCCGACATAAGGTCCAGATGTGCCTTCATAGATTTTTCGAAGGGAATCCTGAACTTGAACATCCGTGGCCACCATCAACTCTCGTTGATCTGAAAGATGCCAGCCCGATCGAACAACGAGTTTTCCAGGGTAACCATTTTTCGGGTCGTTTAGTACTCTCGCCAATTCTTCTAAACGCTTGAGATCTTCGCCTGTGTGCGCCTGTTCATTGGCATAAAGAATGACCTGAACGCCTTCGCTCAAAAGTTTTCGTAAATTGTCATCCGTGAAAGCGCGGGAACGACCTGCCTTCTCATCCACCAGCCGGCCCATATACGACAGCACGAGCTGAGCAGGATCCAAAAATCGGCGATTCAGAGGGATGCCATTGCGTTCCCACACATCCGTGGGCAACCGGAAGCTCTCTTTTCCGATCCGCTTCATTTCCTCCATTTGTTCAGCATTGGGATGTTCCGCATCTTCGTTCGGAAATCGTCGTTTCCAGAT
>JAYWEN010000009.1:0-8186 GCA_043779245.1 Elusimicrobiota bacterium
CGAGCATTTCGAGAAACAAAAGTCCGTTCAAAATTCCATCTCGTTCCGGAAGTCCCCCCCGCACCGCATATCCTCCCGATTCCTCACCCCCCGCCAAAAAGTCATTCGAGAGCATGCGCTCGGCCACATGTTTGAAGCCCACTGGGACCTCTTCGAATGGCAGGTTAAATTCTTTGGCAATGCGTTCACTCAAATAGCCGAGTGAGACTGCCTGGACAATTTTTCCTTTCCAGTTTTTATGTTCGATACAGTGGAGCACCAATAAAGGAAAGACTTGATGGGGTGTGAGATAACGACCCAAATCATCGACCACTCCGAGTCGATCCGCGTCGCCATCGAGGGCGATCCCGACCGACGCACGTTGACGGCGTACTTCGGATTTCAAAGCGCTCAACTGACTCTCAATCGGTTCGGGATGGAGTCCTCCGAACGTCGCGTCGGCTTCGGTGTGAATGGCGGAGAGTTTCATTTTCGAACCTTGAAGCACACGCTCAGGAATTCCTGCGCCCACCCCAAAGAGGAAATCAAACACCACACGCGAAGACGATTTCTTTAATAAGGGCCAGTCGAGCCGACTGCGCAAGTACCGTTCATAGGCTTTATCATCATTAAATTCGGCGACAGGTGAGGTGGCATCCGTTGGTGGCACTTGTGCGGTCGCGAGGAATGCTTCGATTTCTTTGGTGACCTCAGGTGGTGCGGACCGACCGAGACGCTCTTTAATCTTGAAGCCGTTATAAAGCGCCGGATTATGGCTCGCTGTAATGACAATACCCCAGGTCGCCTTGCGCGCTACGACACTAAACGAAATAGCGGGTGTTGGAACCGGTTTGGCGGACACAAGGACCGAAATCCCTTTCGCAGAAAGGACCCGTGCGACCTGCTGTGCAAAAGCCTGTGAAAGAAACCTTCGGTCCCATCCCACAAGTACCGAGGCTCCGGAAGGGGCTTGAGACTTGATGAAATCCGCCGTGGCAGTACTGACAAGGCGAAGGTTCTCGAACGTAAAATCGTCGGCGATTAGCCCACGCCAACCATCGGTTCCAAAGTGAATTTCGTTAGCGGCAACGGCCATAATCATCATCAAGTCGAACGACATCTTTCACTTGGGGCGTGGACACTTCAAGGAGGTAAATGTCTTCGTAAGGCGCGGTAAAACGGTGAATCACCCGAGGCGCGATGGCGGCGGAATCGCCCGGCTTCATTTGCATTTTGCGTTTACCAATTTCAAGCACCCAGCGGCCTTTATCGGTATAGATTGTCTCATGTTTAAACCGGTGATATTGCCGGCTTAAGCGATGCCCTTTCTTTACAAAAATAATCTTTCCAACGTATTGGGTTGAATGCGCAAACCATAGTTCCCAACCCCACGGTTTAATAACTTTTTTTGGTTTCATAGATGTTATTGTTTAGAACTGTCTGATGTTTTCTGATCGCGGAAAAAGTTGTACGTCTCCTCAAGTCCTTTATCCAGACTCGTGAGTGGCTTCCAATTCAGATGCTGCTTGGCTTTGCTGATGTTTAAGACGCTGCGAGCTAATTCGCCTGTGCGAGCCGGAGCAAACGTGGCCTGTTTCGCGCCTTTGGCAAATGTGGCCAATCGCTCGTAAAGTTTGTTCACGGAAGTTGTCACTCCCGTTCCAATATTAAACACAGCGTTTTCGCCTTGCGTGAGTGCAGCGACATTGGCATTGACGACGTCGGCTACATACACGTAGTCGCGCTCCTGGGAGCCGTCTCCATAGATCGTCACGCCTTCTTTGGCCAGAAGCTTTCCAGCAAAAATCGCCACGACGCCGGCTTCCCCGTGAGGATCTTGGCGAGGACCGTAGACATTGGCGTAACGCAGAATCGTGTACGGCAGGCGATAAACGCTTCCGTAAAACTGCATGTATCTCTCGGATGTGGCCTTGCTGATGCCGTAAGGGGATTCTGGGTGAGCCGCGTCTTCCTCTGCTGCCGGCTTGTCGCATTCTCCGTAAATGGTGCCCCCTGAGGACGAAAAAATAAATTTACGAACGCCATAGGTTCGGCAGCATTCCAGAAGACGAAGGGCGCCGAGGATATTCACAGAGGCGTCGAAAAATGGATCTTGCACGGATTTGCGAACGTCCAGTTGCGCGGCGAGATGATTCACTACTTCGAAACGCGATTCGGCAAAAAGTGTGACGAGATTGGGATCCCGGACGTCGGCCGTCACGAGCCGGGCCCGTGAATTGATATTCTTCTTTTTGCCCGTCGACAAATCATCGACTACTGTCACCTCGTGTCCCAGATCCAGGTACGCGTCGACAATTTGGGATCCAATAAAACCCGCGCCTCCAGTGACAAGAATCTTCATCAGTACGCTCCTTCTTTCTCAAAGATGGCCGGCAGCGTGCGCAGAAGGATTTTTAAATCCAGTCCGAGTGACCAGTTTTCGAGGTAAAAAATATCTAAATTAATCATTTCTTCATAACTTAACGCGGCCCGCCCACTCACCTGCCACAACCCTGTGATCCCCGGTTTAATGCGCAGCCGCTTCTTGGCATGCTCATCATAGTGGGCTGCTTCCCAGAGCACTTGAGGCCGCGGCCCCACCATACTCATATCCCCGCGGATTACATTCAAAATCTGAGGAATTTCATCTAAGCTGAAACTTCTTAGGACCTTACCCACGCGCGTGACTCGAGGATCGTTCTTCATTTTGAAGACGGGACCAGACCGATCACTGAGATGCTTTAGTTTATCAATATGAGAGTCGGCGTCGGTCACCATCGTGCGAAATTTAAACAGTTTAAATTTACTCCCCCGGAAACCTATGCGGTCCTGGGTGAAGAACACTGGACCGGAACTATCTGTTTTAATAAGTATCGCAATGATGGCAAACGGAACGAGGAAGAGAAGCATGATGACCACGCTGAGCAGAATGTCGAAACTTCGTTTGAGGATATAGTTTGTTCCATGCAGCGAGAGTGATTTGATGCTAAACGTTGGAAGTCCAAAAAATCCATCGATGATGATTTCACCGCGGCGCAGTTCGAGAAGATCTGGAATGATTTTGCAGTCTATGCCGGCGCGTTCGCATATTTGAGCCGTTGCGAGGATCTTGTCGGATGAAATCGCGCCTTGTAGCAGCAGTACTTCAGAGATCTTGCGTTGGGCGATCTGTTTTAAAAGTCCCTCTTCGCTGGGTGTGGATTCGGCAAAGTGAGTGGAGATAAACGGCTGATGTGACGACATCTGACGTATGGCTTCCAAGGTTTTCCCCTTTCCAATAATGAGGACCTGCTGAGGGCCGGCCACCCAAAACTGGAGACGTCTAAAGCAGGCCTTATCCAACTCTCGCAGCAGGTAAATGCAAAGGCCGCTGTAGCCCGCCCAAAGGCCGATGGTGAGTCGTGAATATTCTGCCCCGCGGTAGGCGAAGGTCATCGCCATGGTGAGAAACGCGCACATGGCCACGCCGCGAAACACCA
This sequence comes from Elusimicrobiota bacterium, assembly GCA_043779245.1. Lineage (GTDB taxonomy): Bacteria > Elusimicrobiota > Elusimicrobia > 2-01-FULL-59-12 > 2-01-FULL-59-12 > JANLWZ01. The sequence continues at coordinate 3,459 of JAYWEN010000009.1, forward strand.
GAATAAATTCATCGTAAGCCGTCAGCGCCGCATCACTGTAAAATCCTGCATAAAAAAACACCATGCCGCACATGGGCAAGAGCGCCCACAAAGCCTGATGATATAGATTGATATCGGGAATACCCTTGGTGGCCGGGAAAACATGGAGAAAGAAAGGCCACATGAACCGCGTCCAATAAGCAATTTGGAAAGCTAAGGCCAGCCCACACAGATCCAATACGATAAGACTCGCCAGAAAGCAGAGCCGAAGAGGATGTCGCTTCACAGACGAGAATCTTAGGACATTTCGCTCATGGTTTCAATGAAGAACGCGTTGAAGGCTTCTTTACAGCGCGCTTTACTGAATCCACGAGAATGCTCTTGGATATCCGAGAGGTCGAAAGCGAGGGTTTCGAACCGAAGAAGTGCCTCTGCTAGTGAGTTCACGGTCGGCTGATCGAAAAAAAGGCCGGTATGTTGGTCGATAACAGTCTCCAGCGCGCCGCCTTTTCGCAGCGCAATCACAGGGCATCCCGCGGCCATGGCTTCCACCGGCACAATTCCAAAATCTTCTTCACCCGGAAAAATTAAGGCTTTGCATGTTTGGTAAGCCTCTCGAAGCTGTTCGTTGCTTTGCCAGCCGCGAAATTCGATTAATGGCCCCGCTGAGCGACGCAAGGCTTTAGCTTCTTGACCTTCGCCGATCACCACCAATTTCTTCCCCAATTTTTGAAAAGCAGCGATGGCCATATCGACACGTTTGTAGGGAGCAAGCGCACTCACGATTAAATAGAACGGAACGGCCGGCGGTTCAGCTTCGCTGCGGCCCAACGCATAGAAATCCACATCCGCGGGCGGATAGATCACTGTTGACTCCCGTTTATAAATCCGCTGAATGCGTTCCTGCACGTTCTTGGAGTTGGCAATAAAACGGTTTACGCGTGGTAGAGTCGCTAAATCCCAGGCTTGCAATTTTGGACGCGCCATCGACATCGCTGTTCTCACCGACCAGGAGGCTCGACCGGAACCAAAATAGGAATCGTATTGATCCCAAATGTAGCGCATCGGTGTGTGGCAATAGCAGACGTGAATCGCGCCGGGAGCCGGTTTGGCGGCTTTAGCCACGCAGTGGCTCGTGCTGATTAAGAGATCGTACCCTGTGAAATCGAGTTGTTCGATCGCCCAGGGCATAAGCGGTAGGAGTTTCCGGTAAAAAGAAGCCACGCCAGGCATCTGCTGGAGAGGTGACGTGATGATACGATGCGACTCGATGGTCGGACTTACTTTTCCTGGGACGTGCAGGAGGGTGAAGATATCCGCGTCGGGATATAACTCGCAGAGAACTTCGAGGACTTTTTCACCCCCGCGCATTCCCGTGAGCCAATCATGAACAAGCGCGATACGCGGATTCGTTTTCATGATAAGCACCGTTCATAGACTTTTACTGTTTGAGCGGCCATGCGATCCCACGAGAAACGCGCCGCTTGCTTTAGTCCCTTGGCGGCGAGGTCTTGGCGTAGAGTAGGCTCTAAAACAAACCGTGTCATGGCTGCCGAGATCTCCTCCACGCTTTCGGGATCAACGACTAGAGCCGCATCACCCACTACTTCAGGCAACGACCCGCGATTCGACGTGATCACTGGTATTCCGCTGGCCATGGCTTCGAGAGGTGGCAAACCAAATCCTTCATAAAGGGAAGGAAAGACGAAGCCCAACGCGTTCTTGTAAAAGGATGGCAGAAGGTTCCACGGTGCATTATTGATCCACCGAACACCGGGTGTGTCCGCCAAGCGCTTTTCGAAGCCAGGAATCGAGCTTCGTCCCACCATGACCAGAGCAGGCCACTCACTTCGCGAGCCGCGGCTGCGGCTGTAAGCCTCGAGAAGTCGTTCGACATTCTTGAATTCTTTTAAATTTCCCACGTACAAGAGGTAAGGCGAAGGGAGTTTCAGCCCGAAGAACTGTGCGAGATCTTTTTCTTCAAGCTTAGAGAAGCGCTCGTGTGTAACAGCCGGGTAGGTCACCGTAATTCGGCTTTCAGGAATGGAAAGTATTTCCATCAAATCCTTTTTGGTGTTTTCAGAGACGGTAATGATCGCGCGTGCTTTCGGAACAACATGATGGAAAAAGAAATGCGCATAGCTTCGGGCCGCAAAAGACGGCCAATAGTGAGGAAATTTAAGATGAATAAGATCGTGAACCGTGACAACAGTTCGTTCAGCGACAAGCCATGGCAAATTGTAATGAGGCGAATGCAGAAGTGTGGCATGTTCCTTCCGCATGGCCCATGGAATCTCGATTTGTTCGGTGAGGGAATAAATGGAAGAAGACACCTTTCGCTCTGACCAGGGCCCTCGAGTCAGTGCGGATGGCGTACCCAACACGTTCAATGCCAGATTCGAGGGCGGAGTGGCCCGCAAGCCACTTAAAAGTCCCTGGAGATACGTTCCGATACCAGTGGCTTGAACCATTCGGGCATCGATGCAAAGTTTAGAGGAGACCATTAAGGAATACCCCGAGCCAGCGTAATTTTTTCATGTTCAAGAATAATGCTTCGGTAGGCCCGACAGTAGCGTGAGGCCATTGACGGAATTTTTCGCTCGACAAAGGATACATACAGCAAGCGCATCCATTTTAAAGAAAGGTACGACTTGAGGAGCAGCAAGGCTAGAGGAGTTGCATGCTTTCGGTAGTAGGCCAGATGACTCTGCTGATAAATTAATGACGTCACGGTCCATCGCCCCTGAGTGGATTGCCCCAGGTGATGCGTGATTTTAGCATCCGCCACAAAATCAATTTCCCATCCGGCTTGGCGCGTCCTATAGCAGAGGTCTGAATCTTCAAAGTACAACTCAAAATCCTCATCAAACCCTTGGATGGCGTCATTCGTTTCGCGCCGGATCATGAGACATGCGCCGCAAATGATGGACACGTGACGCGATTTGCGCTGGAGAAATCCTACGATTTGTCGTTTAAAAGCCGATTTCTTTAACGAATAGGGTGCAAGGTATTGTTGAAACAATTCGCCCGCCATAATCGGATTCCAAACCCACGACATTTGAATAAGACGACCATCCGGAGAACGCAACTCGGGCCCAACGATCCCTGTCTTGGGATGATCCTTCAGCCATTGAGCTAGCCGGTCGATGGAGGGGCCCGCGTTTAAGGTGTCACTATTTAAAAAACATAAATAGTGCCCCTTGGCAATTTTGGCGGCTGCATTACAGGCTTTTGAAAAACCTAAATTGCTGCCGTTTTTAAGGATGAGAATATCGGGGAATTCTCGAGCTAAAACAGCCGTGGTATCGTCCGTAGAATAGTTGTCAATGACTATAATTTCATGGCTGACTTTCGGTGGATTTTGGCGCAGGTTGTGAAGACATTCTAAAGTCATTTGGCACGTGTTGTAGGTTGGGATGATAATCGAGCAATCCATCATGCGATTTGAGGATCCTTTCTTAACGCGATGCGAAGAAATATAAAATAGATCATTTCGCTCGCTAACAACGAATAACAGGTACCAGTTACCCCGAAACGCGGCAGAAAAAACCATGCAAACCCCACGTTTGAAAAAGAGGCAAAGAAGGCGCCAAAAAACAGCCGACGTTCACGATTAAGGGCGAGCAGAAACTGAATATGCGCATGGTTTAGACCCATGATAATTAAAGCGGGAGCCAAAGCTCTCAACAGTTGAACCGCCGGGTTAAAATCATCTTTATATAAGATGTGGATAATCCAGGGAGCCATCAGATAGACGGCCGCCGAAATAAAAGCGAGAGATACGATCATGAAGAAGAGAAGATTTTTCTTTTTGTCATGAAATTGTCCTGGGTTCGATAAGTGGAGTCTTGAAAGTGTGGGAAAGAACACTCCCATTAAAAGAGCTGGATAAACGCGTACGATATCGACAATTTTCATGGCGGCTGAAAAGCATCCAATGTCTCTTTGAGGAAAATGGAAGGCATTCAACAGGAGTACGTCTTGGCTATCGTAAAGAATCCAAAACATTACGGAAGCAAATACTGGAAGGGAGGACGTCAGAAGAACTTTTAAAAATGGCACATCGACCGCAAGTCCAAAGGAGCCTAAACGGTGTCGCATAATCCACGCCGACACTCCGTAGCTGATAACAACCCCGATGGCCAATAATGTCACGATCTCTTTCAGTGATCGATGTTGCAATATGGCCATAATGCCCAAAGCAACTCCCAGGACGCGACTTAACACCTTTAGCGCTGCCTCCCAACCCATTTCTTCCATACCTGTCAGAAGGGCACAACAATACTCACTAAGGGTGTAACCGATCACCACGACCCCTAAACATAACGTGATATACCGTTGCTCAGGGGAAAATCGTAGGACAAACGTAAACGCCAATAAGATCAGCCACGATACCAGTGCTGCGACCAGCTTAAGCAACTGGCTCGCTTCGGCCATCCGTATTCGCTCTTCGGGATGACGCGAGATTTCTCGAGTCAAGATCCAGTTTGTTCCCAAATCAACAAAGACAATGCAGATTGAGGCGTAAGCCATGGCGGTTGAGTAGCGGCCAAAATCTTCAGCGCCTAAAGCATGGGCCAGTAAGAGAACAAAAATTGTTGAGAGCAGCCGCACGCCGGCTTCTCCAATAACTTTTTGAGTAAATCGCTGGATGGACTTTCTCATTGTGAGGCACCCAGGACACGTTGATAGAACGCTTCAATTTTCCTGGCGTTGGATTTCGCGTCGAACTGACGAATTGCATGATCG
>JAYWEN010000010.1:0-3475 GCA_043779245.1 Elusimicrobiota bacterium
CTCACGGATGGCTCGGATTTGGTAGCGGTTATAGCGGCTAATGCCGCCTTTATCGAATACCCCAGGAGTCAGATAGAGAATGCGCATGAGGTCGGATTAATTTAGCGGATCAGGATTGCGAGCACGTTCTGACTTAATACCAGGTCTCGGCCATGATCTCCGGTTTCAATGGCGAAGAAAAGTCGATAGGCTGTGCGGATCACTTTCCAGAGAACGAATCGAATAGCACTGGTCACTCCGTGAACAACGGGAGATTCTTCAATGACTTCCGTTTTGGAAAATCCGCATACCGACGCCAATTGGCGAATGCTAACAGGAGTGAAAGCGACTTCATGGGTAAAATCCGAAAAGAAAACCCGAGATCCAAAAATAGCTTCGCCGTTGGGAACGTGCAAGAGAAGTTTTCCACTAGGCGCAAGTACCCGATGCATGCCGTCGAGCATTCGCAGAACATCTTCTTTCCCGAAATGTTCTAAAACATCAAAGGCAATGACCACATCGCAAGAGGCATCCAGTGTTTGATCTAGCCCCTTAAATAAATCCGCCTGTCGCACCTCTTGAAGTCCGAGTGAATGGGCTAATGCCACCTGCTCAGGGGACGTGTCAATTCCTGAAATTCGATCAAACCCCATTTCTTTGAGAATCTGGAGCATGGCGCCGTGGCCGCAGCCAAGATCCAACACGCGCAAACTCCGGTTATCTCCAATACATCGTCGAATGAACGCGGTGAGATAGGACTTCCGTCTATGAATCATTTTGAATAGCTCGTCTGGGTTGGGTTGAACGTGCGAGGAAAGATATCGTGAATAAAGGCGATCGCGGCTTTTTTGAGTCAAGCCTGAAGTGACACATTTTTCTTCTGTAGACGCTGCGCTCATACCACTCCTTTTCCTGGAATGCTCGTTGGAGAGGCATAGAATTCATCTGTTTTTAGAGAATCGTAACCCAATGGCTGTCCTAACAGTGAGAAAAGATGGTACCCATATCGTGCCAATGCGGCGAGAGAACGTGTGGTGGCTGATTCACCGTGTAATGCAATAAACCACGTGGTTTTCGCGCGTTCCAAAAGATTCTTAGAGCCTTCCAGTGCATCTCCTTCACCTCCCTCGATGTCCATTTTTACCAAATCCGGAGGAGGCAATCCCATCGAAACCAGAGAATCTAATGTGAGGGTTGGGATGAGTAAAGTTTCAGATCCTTGGCCGAGAAATCCCATGGCATTACTTTCGGCTGTTTGAAATCTCTCGAGTGACGATTGTTTAGAAATAGCAGCAGGAATCACCGTCACATTCGTAAGGCCATTGAGTCGGACATGTCGCAACACGTTGGCGGCATTGCTCGGCAAAGCTTCAATTGAAATTACGCGACCGGTGGAACCGACCAACTTGGAGAAAAGAAGCGTATAGAATCCTGCATTGGCGCCCACGTCGTAGATCACCATCCCAGGTTTGATGCATCGCATTAACGCGTCTTGTTTCTGTTGCTCGTAACTTCCGAACCAGCATGTGTAAATACTTGAGCCAATGAGCCACTGGAATCCCTTGTTGGGTCCCGATAAAATGGGCATTGGCCATTGCTTTGGAAGCAGGCGCAAAGGAGCTCGCAGAATAATTCCGAGAAAACTTGACGGCGAGATACGACTCCAATCACGCATATGTATGGAGCGAATTATAGCTGAATTGAATTCTAATCATACTTCCATGCATAGAGGAAGTCGACTTCATCGGGATTGGAGGTTTCATTGAATAGCGTGTCGCAAAGGATGATTCTAAATTGATGTCTTTTTAAAATATCGGCTAACTCGCGAACATCTCCGTGGTGACGATGGACTTCCATGGCAATGAATCGAATCCGGTCCAGGCATTTTAACGTGCGGAAAAGCTCAAACTCGCTGCCTTCGATGTCCACTTTCAGAAAATCCACCTTGTCCATGTGGTGTCGATCCAAAAGCGTTTCCAAAGGAACCCAGGCTCCGGCATCTGGTTTTAATTCGGCCGCGCCACCCACGAATACATTTTCTGTGGCGAAGTTCGTGCGCTTGTTGTCCGACATCAGTCGTCGCAAGACCGGAAGGTACTGGCTTTGAGCTTCGACGTAGAGCACTTGTTTGGCAAAGACCGAGGCCAGCAATGTGAATAAGCCTCGATTGCCCCCGAGATCCACTGCGTTTTCGATCGATTGGGGTCCTCGAATAGGGGCATACCGCAGATAGCAATTACGGAAAAACATTTCACGGACCAGCCCAAACGTAAAGGAAGGTTCAGGAACCATCTGGTCAATCGCTTGGCAATCGATCAGAAGAGGTGTTCCTAAGATGGTTAGCGTCAACGGTTGTGACATGCGTTGATCAAGTGACCCCAGATTTTTACTGCGAAGAACCATTGGAGCCACAGGCACAAGCTCACCCAGCATCTGGGCGTACTGCTTGGGTCCGAGAGTCCGCAGCGCCTCAAGCCCAAAGTTCGATGTAATTTTATGGATTCTCTTTAACATGGGTATTAGGCTTTCTTTGCGGTGCAGATAAAATACTCATTCTTGCGCGAACAATTCGCGATTTTTTCAAAAAAGGGTTGCCATTCAGCGACAAACCGATCAGGGATGACATAAATAATGTCGGGGTTAATCTTTCCGGCTTTAATTTCCTTGCCGACCTGATTAAAGTAGGCATCCTGTGCTTCTTGAGGTCTTGCGGCGTGAACGGCAGTAATGTATTTCCCATGATTAGCGGCCCAAAAAGAAAAATAGAAGAAATCTGATTCTATTTTAACACGGAATGTATTCGGGAAGATCATGACTCCTTTATAGCCCTCGGGATGGTCCCAAAAAGGGTCCTTCAGAGGACTGTCCACAGGAAAAGTATGGCTCATAGGATAAGCACATAAGGCATTATGAAATTCGACGAACTGAAGGGCTAAGGCGCCCGCTAAAATGGCGCCCGCAATGGTGGGTTTGAAATGTTTGAGAACCATTCGAATCGACGAAAAGATGATGAGATAGTAGCAGGGCCAAAAAAATCTTCCGCCGTCGCGAAACATTCCAAAAAGCTGTAAGACAACATGTGGCAAATGATAGTGTATAAGACGGGTTCGGCCCCAATAGATCTTGTTTGAAAGCGCGTATAGAGTCAGAGCGCCACATGTCCAAAGAAGCGGACGGATTGTTCGGCCTTCGAAATCAGCAAGTCCTAGGGCATGTTTACCGCTCAGGTTTTCGTTCGGGTCGCGACTTCGGACCAGGTAGATTGCCAGGATCGCTAACGCAATGAGGCCAACTCCTAAGTACATGAAATCAGCGGCATCTGGATAATAAAATCCAAAGTTTGAAAAATTAGAATTCATCATGGGATCAAAGAGTCCGCTGAGTTTGAAAGGTTCCCCTCCCCAAGTCGTGGTCTCAAGGTCAGACACGTGATTGCTCAAATAACCACCGATATAAAATATAACGAGTTCAAACGCTATTAATGAGCTCGTCAAAA
>JAYWEN010000011.1:0-3054 GCA_043779245.1 Elusimicrobiota bacterium
TCTGGTCGAGAGAGATGCGTGAACGACTGATCGCGCGACCTCCCAATTTGTTTCAGGATATTGGGGTTTGTATTGGGACACCAGCGGTGAACAACGAGGCCATTGGGTAAGAGTCTCACGGCACCTATTATATTTTTTAATCGGTAAGACGGATTTCGGTCGTGGTTCTACGCTGCGACGGGAAGCTTAGAGGGCATGCCGTTTGTGTGTGGACGAGTTGCAATGCGATAAAGCAAACTCATCAGCGCGCCAAACACGGGATGATGTTCATTTAATAGCAGATAATTCAAAGGAGGTCCGCCCAGATTCCCGGCCAAATGATCCAGAATGGAAACAAATTCAGTCTCAGGCTGTCCATGACTTTCAAGATGAGTTTGTTTCAAGATCTCCATAAAAGACTGCGATTTGGCGTTTACATCAGAGAAGTACCCACGGAGAACTTGGTTTGCATACTCGGCAAGGTTAATGGACTCCTCCGCTTCTTCACCCCCATCTTGATAATAGATTGCCGATTTCGATAACAGATCGTACAGGAGTCTGGCCAAGTCAAGAAAGCGATATGCCCCCTCTTGCCTTGTGCTGCGCTCCCCCCCGTCAAGACTCGAACGACGCACGGTATCCGCCAAGTCTCGAAACACGAGTCTAAAATCGCCGTTTCCAACTCTTTCGATTCCTATTTTTCCAAGACGAGGAAACCGATGAAAGTACCCGGCATCGTGGTAGGCCCGAAGAGCCTTGCCGATCTGAAAAGCAACATAACTGGGATCACTCAAACGCTCGTGCTGACCTAAATCGGCAAGAGGGATCTGCACAACAGCAAGATCCTGACCAGTTCTCCCCAAGGCGTCGAGCTCGTTGACCACACGAACACCTAAACGATAATCATCGCTTGTTAACCCAGAGATCGAGAACCCCGTTTCAGGCGTCTTAAACTTATCGCGCGCGGGAGAGACACACCACCCAACAGGAAAATCCGTTCTGTATCCGTTTGCGCTGAAACCTTCCTTCATAATGCGATAATTTCTCTTGGCCATATCGACAGACATGCCTGGTGAAGGCGTATCGTCTCTTAGTGTGACTACAATATGACCGAGAGGATCCGGCTTCAACTCTCTCCTCACAGAAGGAATGTCTCGGCCCACATCGATGCGGAGATAGCCTATCGTCCTATCTCCCATACGGATCGGCTGAGCCAATGGAATAAATGCTGTCTGAGACACATTACTGGACACGAGAGCTAAAAGCTTTTGCACATCTGCAGAACTCATCTGAAAGTAAACAGCCTGCGATAAATACAGCGCAGCAGAGTTTTCCTCGCCTTTGATTTCAATAAGCTTTAATGCATTAGGAGTTACTCTAGGAGTTAGATTCGGGGATAGCGACCCGTCTCGCAGCGCCTGTATTAACATCTCCTCATTGGGAGGCCTCGCCGTGCCTAAGGTAATCCTAAATGCCCATTGGAATTGCGTGTCATTCGGACTAAAATCATCCATGAGAATCATCCTGAAAAGCCATTCGTGTAATTTACTATCCTCATTTTGAATCAAAAGACCCACTAAACGAAACAGGAGATTTGGATTCGTCCGAATTTCACTCAAAAAGTTCCAACGCACGCCGATCCACTGGATAAACTCAAAGAGAGATGACACATCCCCGACATAAAGCTTACGATCAGCGAGAATAGTGTCGACGATTTCTTTGGATAGATGCTTATGACGAACCAACTCATTCGCCCAATACCCTTGCATCGTTTGGTCTGAAGACTGCTTTAGCATCTGAGAACGAATTTTTTTAGTGTCAGGATGGGATTTCAAGTAACGAGCAAACTCCGTATTGATATACCCTGGATTCCCCGACATTTTGGTTTTGCACTTCTGAACATCCAGCCACATCAGAAACCCTATCGATTGCCTTGGCTCCAAAAGACCCAATCGACGATATCGAGAAAGATCCTCCATAAGCGACAGCGGAGGCAATGACGACAAATTCTCGATATAGGAATTCACGAATTCGTATTCCTCTTTACGAATTTCGATTTCTGCATCATCGACAACAACTGTATCCACTGAAACCCCTGACCTTGATAAAAGGTCAGGCACATCAAAAACCCACCACACCCGAAGCCAGAGAGGAGCATCCACTAATCCAGGAGTAGACAAATCAGTCAATTCTTGAGCTTGTGGAACATTATTCTTGTAGCAATCAACCCAGGAGTCCGGACCGACTTTATAGAAATGAAGATTTTCCGAAAGAATTCCATTCGACAGCAAGGCACGAACTTCTCTTGTAGATCTCCAACTACTTTCCGTTAGAGAAGCTCCTTCCGACAACTGAACTCGGAAGAGTACAGCGGAATTCAGCTGATCCGAAATGGCCGAAAAAACATCCCTATAAAGCCCCTCTTCGATGTGACCAGGATCAAAACGCAGGCCGCTCAGCATGAGCACTCGTCCGGAACGGTCGTACTTCAAATAAAATTCTCCTACTTTTGCTTCCGGCCAAAACCAATAAGGGGATTGCCAAAACGAAACCACCCATCGCTCATGCGAATCAAACCTCAGCGTGGTATGGTATTTATGTTTCGTCGGACCTATCGCCTTCCGGTCATCCAGTGTATCGACCAGATGCCAACTCTCGACCATACGGCGCATTCGATTAGCCACGTGCGATGGGAAATAGAGAGGGTTTGGCCGCTGAACATCGGCAAAAAGAGTGGGGTCATTTCGCACCAAGAAAACGATACGCTCAGCGGAAACATCAACACCCAGAAACCTACCCACGACAATGTTAAGAACCCAATTAACGACAGTCGCTTCATCCTTGGGTTTATGCAGCCAAAAAAGAATCCTAATAATCGTGACTCGTAGTATTCTCAAGGAAGCAAGCTTTGACATGGCTAGCCCCGTAACCGACGCGGCCATGGCGCTCCCGGATAATCCCAAAAGCACAAAGCTGAGTTTCCCTGAATCAGGGATGAAGGATGACGAGTACGCGCCCAGAGAAAATCCGATCGTAGCCGGCACAAAATTCATCCACATCCAGGTTCGACCTTCC
>JAYWEN010000012.1:0-4444 GCA_043779245.1 Elusimicrobiota bacterium
TTGGTCTTCGGTCATCACCATGTCCCCCATCACCATCTCTTGCGTGCCCATTTTGGTAAAAGCGGCCCAGGCGGTTAAACCCATCGGGGGCGTTATCGATACGCCATTGGACACCACGGATAAATCGGTCCGCGGATAGCTCACTTTAAAGACGCCGTCCTTTTCGTTCAACGTTCCTTTGAGGCCAGTGAGTTGTTCAATCTTGGCCGTATCAAAAGTGTGAGTCGCCGCGCATGCAACGTTTGCTACAAGGATCAAACATCCGAACAGTCGTTTCATAACCCCTCCATTTTTTTAACCTTTGAACAAAAGAACACCTATCAACCCAGCCGCGCACACGAGCAGCGGTTCGGGCAACTTCGTGTAAATCAATGCCAGGAGCGCCCCGATGGCGATTAAAGCCGTCGGAATATCGCGGATCGCTCCGCGGCCGATGACGTAGACAGCTCCCGTGATGGCCCCGATGGCCGCCGCGGTAACCCCCTCCACAAACGCCGCGATCATTGGAGTGCTCCCGTGTTTCCGGTACCAGGGGGCCGGAATGACGACAAAAAGATAAACAGGCAAAAAGATTCCAAGCGCGGCTACGCTGGCGCCTGCGAAACCAGCCACGAGATATCCGATAAATGCGACCGTGATGACAACGGGACCGGGAGTAATCATGGCGACAGCTACTGCGTCTAAAAATTGTCGCTCCGTCAACCAGTGGAAATCCTTAACGACGCCTCCGTAAAGAAAAGGAACAACCGCCAGTCCGCTCCCAAATACGACCGATCCCGCTTTGGCAAAATAAGTAAATAGGCTCCAAAGCGTTTTCTCATCGACCGGCGGCTTTCCTTGAGGAGCCATAAGACCGAACCATGGAACCACCGATAAGGCGTGATGATGTTTCAACCAGCGAGGAGGGGCATACACTGCCACAGAAATCAGGCCGGCCAGAAAAAATAACGCGACAAACTCTGTGCGCGTGAAGGCCGTGACGAACGCCATCGTGATATAGATTGTCCAAAGCAGTCGCTTCTTTCCCACGGTACGCTTCGTGAGTTTGTACGCTGAGCGAACAATAACCCCGATAACGGCCGCACCGATCCCATAAAAAACCGCTTGCATCCACCGCAATCCTCCATACTGCACGTAGGCAGCCGACAGTACGACGACCATCAAGAAAGAAGGAAGGATAAAAGCAATACCGACGGCGGTCGCTCCAAGAATTCCGCTGTGAACATATCCAATATAAATCGCTAACTGCGCCGCCAGCGGGCCCGGCGCCAATTGAGCTAATGCCAAGCCTTGCTTGTAATCGGTTTCCGTAATCCACTTTCGCTTTTCCACAAGCTCGCGTTCCATATAACCAGCTAGGGCGATAGGACCCCCAAAACCAGTGGCGCCCAGCTTCAGGAAATAAAGTACCAACGGCCGAAGTTTCGGAGGCGGATTGCAATCAATGGCAGTGCGATGGGAGGGTATTCTTATAGTGCCTCTGGTCCGACTATTTTGCCCTGAAAAGACACACTCGAAGGATTGGATCTAGCGTACTCGCGGCGAAGACTCTGCAGCACCACTTGGTCAGTCGACCAAGCGGTGCTGCGTCGTCCTAATGAAATAACGTCGGGTATTATTAGTTTGCTTCGAGTGGCGTAGAAGGGCGCACGGCGTGGCCTTTTTGATCGAATAAAGGCATCAAGCTGGTTTTGCAATGTGGGCAAGTTCCAGCCTTCATGTATTCACGGCCGCACATGGAGCAGAAATACACGTCCATATCCTTTCCGTTCTTTATGTCTTGCAACATCATCTGGTTGCTCTTCAGGTTTTCCTTGGCGACTGAAACGTGCTCCTGAACAGTGGCGATTTTTCCCCCACCCGGATTTTCAATCACATACTTATCCTGGGCGATTTCATTTTCCAGGACTGCGATCTTGTAGGCTTTGCGTTGCTCCGGGGTTCCTGGATCTGCGAAGCTAGGCTCTACGGCGGGGATGGGCGGCTTACTTCCTGCAAAAACAGGTGCGACTATCACGAGAGACGTTAACATCATCATGCTTAGACGATTCATAGAATTCTCCTATAGTTTCTGACGTATTCTTCTCAAACACTATACATCGATATACCACCGCGTGCGGCGCTTGAGACTCTGTCCTAATGGCTAGTCAAGAGATCGCTCGCATGCATCACGCGCTTGGCTTTGGCCAACTCCTCGGACGTTCCGTGCGCTATCACCAGAAATTTGTTCGTCTTTACCGCCGTTTCATACTTGAGGATCGTATGCTCTGGGATACCTAGATTGTAAAGCCCTGCGCCAAGAGCGCCCATCCCTCCGATGGCCACAGAACCTTCAAGTGTCGTGACTATTGAAGCCACAATCGGCCCCGCCATGAGCAGGGGTCCAATTCCAGGAACCGAAAAAAAGGCGGAGCCAAAAAGCAGTCCCCAAAATCCACCCCAAACGGCATCCGTCCCACCCCAATGTTTCATCCGATCCCCAGAGTTGTAGTACCCCACAACTCGGTCTTCGGATTGATTTTCCTTCCCCACGATCGACAAGTTTTTCATATCGAATCCCAGGCGCTGAAGCTCTTTGATGGCGGTTTCCGCTTCCGTGTGCGTTTCATAAATGGCCACGACGGCGTCGCGTTTAATCACGTTAGCGCTCCTTTTTCGAAGGCCGTCCTGACTTCCGCGTCCGGTCGGGCCGGTCCAGGCGCTCTCCAGTCTTTAGGGTTTCACCCTGCTGCCGCCGTGTGTGTCCAACATGAGGTTCGCCGCGCGAGGCGCTATGACCCAAGCCCGATGCAGTATGCCGGCGTGCTTCGTCGGTCCTCATGCCCAAAGCTTTTTTGGCCGTCCGGTGACCGCTTCTTTTCTTGTGTGTTTTACCTGACATAATTCCCCCTCGTTAAATTCCTTTTGTCAGCGAGCGACAGAAGGATAATTTTTAAAAGCCCGACCGATCGCTTCTTTCAGTCGCTGATGTGTTTTGTCCTTTGGGTTTAAAATGGCTTGCAGGTGCGAACTCCACACCTTCCGACCCGCGATATCGGTGGCAATTAAATCGATAGCCCCTTCGTAATACGGCCATGCCCGTTCGCCGGCATGCTCCAGGCGTTTGGCGGCCGAATAGGTAAAGGTGAGGTCTGGGTTGATATCGGCGGCCTTCAGTCCCCGTCGTTCGAGTTCCGCCCGGACGTCGGCTTCCAACGCCTTTCCCACGTCCGCATTTGTGGAGATCGTCTCCGACTCAAAATCATAAAGCTTACCGGAATGAAAAGCGTACGTTTTATATTGCTCGAGACGAACACCCTCAGGGACTTTGGTTCGGACATCAGGCTTTCTCAGACACGCAGCCATGCCGAGGAGTCCGACCATTGAAACCGTTTTAATCGTTGCGCGAAGCACGATAGTTTACAGCGGATGCTTTCTTCATTTGTATATCTCCCACGCGTTTGAATGATACAAGGAATAGTCGGCTTCCGATAGCAGGAAAGGGAGCTATATTCTCTATAGGTTAAACCCCTACTCCACTCAACTCTGTTATAAATGAATTAAAGCCGCCAAGTCGTTTCAGTGAACGGCACGTTCATTTAACTAGCCTCGCAGGTTCCTTCTCGAAAAAAAGGTCTTCCAAGGATGCGGCCTGTCACCCGATAACCATAAGAACCGGGTTTCGGAAAAGTAACGGTTCCTGTTAAGAGGTGGCCGGCACGATTCTCCACAAAATCTAAGTCCACATGCTGATAAAACCCCTCCGCGTGGAATTCTGCCGCCGCGCCATCAGAGACCCCACAACAAGCGGGGATATCCGTCGATAGTTGAATTTCGACTCCGTATACGAGTGGGGTCTCTTTCGGGTAAAAACGTATCGACTCGAGATGTTCAGGCACAGGATCCTCCACAGATCTTGCTGGTTTCTTTTTTAGGATCTAATTCGCCCAAGCGTTCGCGCAATTCATCGATCGGTCTTGCAATTGGGAACACGTTATCATTGATATGTCGTGACGCGCGACGTTTGATGCTGCGAAACCGGTTTAACTAAAGCGTTGTCCGACGGAGTCTCAGCGCGTTGACAATCACGGATACCGAACTGAGGCTCATGGCCGCGCTGGCGAGCATCGGGCTTAGGAGAATCCCGAAGAATGGATAGAGAAGTCCTGCCGCGACCGGGACGCCCAGAGTGTTGTAGACAAATGAGAAGATAAGATTTTGGCGAATATTTCTCATCGTTTCGCGGCTTAGACGTATCGCTTTGACTATTCCACGCAGGTCCCCTTTGATGAGGGTGATGCCCGCGCTTTCCATCGCCACGTCCGTTCCTGTCCCCATCGCAATCCCGACCTCCGCTTGGGCGAGTGCGGGCGCGTCATTAATCCCATCCCCCGCCATGGCGACGATGTGCTTTTGGGCTTGAAGCGCTTTGATCTTTTCACTTTTTTGGCTTGGCAAAACGTCC
>JAYWEN010000013.1:0-2876 GCA_043779245.1 Elusimicrobiota bacterium
CGCACACGCGCATACGAAACGCCACTTTGGTAAAGCGTGGGGTGATCGTCTCAAGCTTCATCGCCAGAGATTTGGCTTCTGCTTCCCGCCCTGGCGGAAAATAAACGGCCGTCGGAACAATCATTTTCTCCGGATCTTCGGGTGGGACGAGGGACTCGTAGGTACCAAAGGATGTACTCCCAGTGACTGCAGGTGGCGGCGCCGGCGGAGCTTCCGGTGCGGTCGGAGGCGTCAGAATAGGAGGCATCGCTGGAGGAGCCACGGGCAGCACAGGTTCTGTATAAAACATTAAAGGTTCGGGCGGCTTGGCGGGCGCCGGAGTCTGTACGGGTTCCGGTTCTTTGGGTGCCGGATAGGTGATGTCGGGCTTGTGCTTTGTTTCTTCCTCCTCGGTGTGAGAGAGTTTTCCAAATATGCCTTGAAGTTTGGAGAGCAATTCTTCAATATGTTCGTCTTTTTGCGGATCGGTCATACTTTGACGGAGATCCCTTGGAGCATCGATAGGAAATTATCGGGCCGGCTTGTCTCTAGCAGCGCCGCTTCTTTTGAAATAAATCCAAGCTTACACAATCGCAAAAGGTCCTGATCAAAGGTGGTCATCCCGTCATTCTGTCCTCGAGCCACAGCGGAGTAAACTTCGTTCATCTTGTTATCGGTGACAAGTTGACGAATGTACGGAGTGATCATGAGGATTTCCGTGCAGGGCATGCGACCCTGCCCGTCGGTAGTCGTCACGAGCTTTTGGGCGATCACGCCGCGCAGAATGTTCGCGACAGCCAAACGCATTTGTGTTTGTTGATCAGAAGGATAACTGTCAACGATTCGCTGAATCGTATGCAAGGAGTCCATGGTGTGTATGGTTGAGATCACCAGATGTCCAGTTTCAGCGGCGACGATCGCGGCGGCCACTGTTTCTGGGTCACGCATTTCGCCGATGACGATCACATCGGGATCTTGACGGAGAATGTACTTGAGCGCGGTCGCAAAGGATCGCGTGTCATGACCCACTTCGCGCTGCGACACCGACGACTTTAAATCCTTGTGGTAATATTCGATCGGATCTTCGATGGTGATGATGTTATAGGCGAACGTTTGGTTGATGTAATTGATCATGGCGTTCAAGGTTGTTGTTTTTCCTGATCCCGTGACGCCGGAAATAAGAATGAGACCCGACGGAAGTGCGCAGAGTTTTTGCAGGGTTGGGGACGGCAAGTGTAGATCGGCAAAACTTTTTAGTTCCCAGGGAATGACACGCAGCGAGAGCGCCAATGTCCCCTTCTGACGATACACATTCACACGGAAGCGGCTGACCTTGTCTAGCGCGAAAGACATGTCGAGCTCGCCTTCTTCTTCAAACCTTTTCTGATTCCCCTCATTCATTAAGGTGTAAGCGATTTGTTTGACGGTCTCCGCGGAGAAAGGCTCTTTCTGGCTGGAAATGAGCTGGCCGTGCAGTCGAATAAGTGGGGCGCAATCCGCCTTGAAATGAATATCGGAAATGCGTTGCTGCACCATGAACTGCAGAAGGTCGCGAATTTCCATGTTAGAGACCAGGAATCCCCATGCCTTTGAGGCCCTTCATCAGTTCAGCGGCCTGCGAGGCGCTCTGCTTTTGAGCATCTTCAAACGCGTCGTTAATTAATGACGTGAGCGATGTTTCAAGGGCGGCTTTTTTATCCATGGAAAGCCACGAAGGATCAATCTCGATTCCTTCCAATTTTTGGGCGCCATTCACTTTTACCGCTAGCGAGGCACTACTGTTTTTCTTTTCAATCTTGATGCTTTCGAGCTGGCGCTGTAATTCTTTTGCCTTTTTCTGCATGTCATAGAGCTGCTTCATCTGGTTGTACATCGGATCCTCCTATGGGGTCTTTGCTTCGATGATGTTATTCCAAGCCTCTTCGGATAAGGCGCCGAAATGTTTTTTTCCTTTATAAAGAAATCCCGGCATGCCCGCAAATCCGTGAGCGAGGGCGATCTTCCGAACCGGTTCGGTATCCGATGGGTTGTTTTGAGAACAACGTAAAGGTGTCTCCGGCAAGTGTAATTCGCGCGCGATTTCAGCCAAAACTTGTACCTCTCCGATGGACATTTTGTCGCTCAAGTATGCCTGATAAATTCGTTCAATCAAGCTATTTTTTGCATCCGAATCGGGAATGGACCGAAGCCAGGAATGGACCAATCGCGTGTTCGGTACGTGGGTCGGCTCGGACAGATTCAACCCCGACTTTTTGCCAAAATCTCTCACTGATTCCCACATGCCAGGGCGAAGATCCGAATTGGCTGCCGTTTGTAGTAGCGATCCTTCGAGCGGCGTGCCCGGATTGAGTTCGAAACCACGCCATACGAGTCGTATCTTTTTGGCTTCGGCGACCCGCCGAACATTGTGAAAACCGATGTAGCAAAACGGGTCTATAAAATCAGCAAAAATGACGATTTTCGGAGACGAAATCCTACTCCAAATGGCAGACCATTCCATTGGGCCTATGGTATCATAAAGGTGTGTTTGACCGTCTGGGACGCTACAGTCGCTTCGTGAAAATGGAGCACACTCTTTTCTCCCTCCCTTTGCTCTTCAGCGGGGCGGTGTTGGCCACTGGTCACCTCCCTTCCTTTAGACTTTCTGGGCTTATTATTCTGGCCGGTTTCGGGGCGCGAACGGCCGCCTTTGCCTTGAATCGAGTGATCGATAGGCATAGTGATCGGCTTAATCCACGCACCGCGATTCGTGAGCTTCCGGCCGGAAAAATGACACTTCTCGAAGCCTGGGGCGTTGGTCTCTTTGGGATCATCCTTTATGCAGTCGCCGCCTGGTGGATTGCTCCGATCTGTTTTTATCTCACCCCTTTTCCTCTCGCCGCTTTTGTGATCTACCC
>JAYWEN010000014.1:0-1860 GCA_043779245.1 Elusimicrobiota bacterium
GCTGAAAACAGCCTCAATAACATCCAAGAACTGAGCGGAGCGTGGCAGCGGCAATAAAGTTATACTCGGGCCTGCGTGATTTGTTTTAGTTTCTGAATTAAAAATGTCGAGCCACTCAAGTAAACCTGCTGATCGATGCCACGAAGCTGCATCCCATGTGACGTAAATCCTTTTTGCGTCGTGGTACTGGTTAAATAGAATCTCAATTAGATCTATCATTGCTTGAGTGTCCTTTGCCTGCGAGTACAACCACGTGATTTGATTCTTGGTTGCGTTAAGGGCTGCGGACATTGTTATTGCCCCTTTATGAGACTGTACTTGTGGAAATGTTGTGACCTGATGTTTTGGCACATGGGAGCGACCACCGTACTTCTTCACGCGTAATGGTCCCATTTCATCGATAAAAAATAGATACTCATCAGGCCCAAGAGCGCGAAGCGTTTTCAAGAGTAGCTCAACTTTCTCCCTATAATCTGGGTCGGGGCTGGTTAGGACTCGTCGTGCTTTTTTGAAGGAATAACCTGAGACCTTTATTAGACGATGCACAAAGGTCCTGGACATATTTTCGTCATATCGCTTCCGATAAGCGGCTGAAAGAGCATCCAGGCTCCAGCTTGCCCTGTTAATTCCGTGCGCCGAGGGGCGATCATGTAGAATGTCGAGAATCCTCTTTCGCCGCTGTTCTCTTGCCTCTTTACGCTGCGTTGATATGGGTCGCATTTTTGGCCGCGACCGCACAGTACGATCCAGGAGGTAACGTCTTTTCCATTTTGATACGATTTTTCTGTCGAGATCTAAACGCCGACTGATTTCCTGATGGGATAGACCTTGATCAGCGAGTAAAACAATTTTAGCCCTCATGACTTCGTGATGTGGTGCCGTCCAGTGCCTCGCTGTTCTATTTAATTTCTGGCGTTCCGTTGGTGTCAGTATTTTTCCATAGGTTTCTGGTTGCATCACCGGCAGGGATTTAATTTCGTGTCGGAGTCTCATCAGTTCCTCCGATTTATTGATGAGTCGAGATATAGACGATTTACTGAGACTAATGCCGTAGTGCTTGCGATATGTAATCGCTAACCGTGATAATGCAGCAGTTGGTTCACTTTGCTTTAGCTGATCGCTTAAAATGGCCAAAAGTCTCGTAATTCTTTGATCCGTTTCCGGGGCCCTTTTGTTACTCTGCGGGAGCAGTTCTTCCTGCTGGAAAAGAAGATATCGCCTTATCCACGATCGGACATTGTTCCTTCCAAGGTTTAGGCGACGAGCGATTTCTCGATGCGACAGACCTCGATTCGCCATGAGAACAATTTTTGCTCGAATCACTTCGCGATAGGGTGCCGAGCATTTCCTCGAGATTCGGGCAAGTTTTCGATGTTCATTTTCCGTGAGTTCAATTCGACGTGTTAGTTTGGATGAACCCTTCCGCACCAAGCGTTCCCTCGCGTCGCAAAAACTTTTAGGCTGCTTCACCAATCATTTTAATTGTAACCGGCACCTCAAGAGCAAGAGCCACTTTAAGAAGAAAATCCATGCTTACTTCAGCTACCTGACCGGACTCCATTCGAGCAATGGCTGGCTGCTTACTTGCCACCATCTCGGCCACGTTCATCTGCGAAAGCCCCTTTTTAATTCGTGCATTACGGAGTTTTTCAATAAGCTGCTTCTTCTGCCGAACCATCTCCATGTCCAGTTCGGATAAACCCAAAGCGGTTCCGAAGTCACGGGCGCTCTTATATCGTTCAGTCTTAGTTTTCATAGGCCAATACTCCTTGCCCTAAGTCTCAAAAGATCGGCAGTCCTACGATCAATCTCCTGCTTCTTCTTAGGCGCAGAATGAAGAACATAAATGGCGTCGGCGGT
>JAYWEN010000015.1:0-3247 GCA_043779245.1 Elusimicrobiota bacterium
GGGGTCCCTGCTTGCGGCGCGCTGTCTTGGAAGAGTTCATCCTTCGTTACGCGCTCGGCACGCGCGAGCAACGTGTGTGTGTGCCAAAAGTTTACGGTCGACTCAAGCAGAAAGCCATTGGAACGGATGCCAGGTAAATTCTGATTTTGACCCCAGGCAAAAGTAGACTGCCAATTATTTTGGTTGAAGGGTTTGTTGTACGTCGTGGACGCAGTCCAGCGGTTTTGGTCCTCGTCTGCTTTGAGCTGTTCTGGACTTTTCAAATGACCATAGCTCGTTTGAAAGGACCAATTGGCTGACGGGTTAAAGGAGATACGGCCGGAATAGGAATCAAACTTTGGTTTGTCAAAGTCCCACCGGTACTGGTTGGGTTCGCGGCCTGTAAATTGTGATGTCTCAAACTTGATGTTATTCCAGACGTAGCCTTCGGTCGCTACGCCGAAGGTGATATGGGTCGAGTCAAGCAATGATGCGTGATCGGTGCCTCTGGAAATTCGATTCCCGAGTAGCGGTGCATGAAGGTCACGGGGCCGAGGGCCGGTTCGCCAGGATAACCAAAATACACAAAGGCGGATTGGCCTTCCATCGTCGGATGACTGTAGGTTCCAGCCAGTTCCATGAAGAGGTCGTGCGGATGCTGATGGTCAATGAGTGGCGTATTCCCGTCGGCTGTTTCGCCCGTTTGCAAGAGATCGGGGTATCCTTTTCGGCCGACCGTAGCCGGATCAAGCGACATCATATTGCGCAATCCCAATGTTCCACCGGCCAGTGGATGCTGCGCCATGATCATAAGCATGCTGTTGCCTAGCCACTTTTCATCGCCGCGCGTGCCGCCTTGGTGATCGTAGACGCCTTGGAAATAGCCGTGAACCATGATGCCCCACTCGTCTTTCATAAGATGGAGTCCTTCGTGCCGGGACGAATCGGGTTGCCAGCTTGTCCCGGACGCTTCTCGCGTCATGGGATAGGACCCGTACATGCCTTGCATAGTCATGTGATCCATATGGCCCTCGTGCTGAGGAGCTGCTTTGACCATCTGCATTCCATCCATATGCTGGTGGCCTGCCATCTCGTCAGCACGGCACAACGATGCGGCTAGCCCTAAAATCATAACTACAGCTGCTTTTTTAATTCTCATTTGACGCTCCTTAGAATCCTTTTTTTCCATACGTCGTGGCTGATACATGCCTCGCTTCAGTCATCAATGACTAAACCGACGGTTTAGCCGAAGAGAAAAAAGAGGAGACCTTCTTCCGGCTAAACCCAATTTACTCGTCATGATGGTGATGCGGCATCATCTCATGCGCGGGTGGCCCATCGCGAAATTCTGAATGGCGCACTTGTCCGCCGGCCTGGCTGATCCATCCGCCAAGTCCTACGCATCCGACGGAAAACAGAAACGCGGCGACGGTTAGTCCTTTCCGCACGCGTTCTTGGCGAACCATAAGCGCTAAGAGGGCTAACAGTGCTGTTACGTAGAACACATATTGTGTTTGTTCGGCTCTGGCCATGTGAACATCGAGCCATTGTTGAGCGTCGGGATTGGACATGGAATAGACGCGGTCGTATCCCCGCTGACCGTATAAGACTACGGCCCATGTGGCCGTTCCAATCAGAATGAGTACGACGAGAGCCGCTTTTCGTAAGGCTTCCGATCGAAATACGATCGCGGCCAAAAGGAGGCCCGCGCCCATGATCATCCCCCAAAGCGGCGAGGGATTGATCAGGACGTGGACATACTCAGGTTGATGCATGTGTTCCAGCAATGCGCGCAGTTCGCTCATCTACTTAACGATCTCGGCATTTTCGATCATGTTGAAACCGTCACGACTTGCCGCTTTCCCTCGTACGGTTACAGTCTTTGCGGCGTATTGCGCGAGAACCGAGTTCATGGGCTTGTGTTCGCCAATGAGAAGATACGTCATGCCGTCTTCGCCTTTTATCCCGACAGGCAGACCGCTCGTGATGCAAGTCTTCGCGCAGTCGGAATGTTTAGCTCCGGTCGCGTTGTGGTCGATGTAACAGGCCATGTCAACAATTTCGCCTTTGACAATGACGGTCTTGGCATTCTCTTGACCAGAGAGTGCTTCTTTTCCTTCGTCATGGTGACCTTCATGTGCTCTTACGGGCATGCCAAGAGTCATTCCTAATAGTGCGGCTAGTAATACTTTTTTCATTTGCAGCTCCTTTTGTTTATCTAAGTGTGTTTACGACTTTCTCTGATTGCGGCGGTAATGATGCTTATGTGAAATTCGTACTCGCACGATCGTTACTAAAATGATCGCTAGGCCAATGACGGCGCCCCATAATGGCCAAAATTGTATTTGCGTGAGATGATTGGCAACCCCGTTCATCTATTTAGCGTCGCCCGCCTTTATGACCGGCTGTAGCGTCATTCCACATTTCGGACATTTGCCGGGTGCGGTTTGACGAATCTCCGGATGCATCGGGCAGGTGTAGATCGTTTGCTCGTTAGTAGAATCCTTGCCGGATCCATTTACACTTGGCGTTACAGGTTTCATAGATTCTCCTTCGTTCATTTTCATGCCTTGCAAATCATGTGAAGGGATGGCCTTATTCATGTGCATCTCGTGATTTTTTGGGTCTGGATCGTCCTCGTTCATGCTTCCCTCATCTTTTTGCATCCCCGGCATGATCGGTTGCGCTGAAGGCTTTTGGCTATCGGGCACTTGGCCATCCTTGTAGATGGAATGCGCAACAGTACCCGGGGGATTTTTGTACCACCCGAGATCACCCGGGCCGCGAACGCGTTCAGCGAATTCGGCGTTGCTCGCGAAATAGGGAATGTCAGAATGCACTTTGAGAATCGTGAACATTCCCCCCATTCCCACCATACCGAAGGGTCCTTCCCCGCCCATCATGGGAAGAGTATTGGCGGGTCCTTGCATGCCCATGTTCATCATATCGTCCATGCCCGTTTCCCCCATGGCCATGTAATTTGGAACTTGCTTCCTCACCTTTTCTTCAAGCCCTTTCTGACTCACTCCAATTAAGTTGGGGATTTCATGTCCCATGGCGTTCATAGGGTGATGCCTGAGATGACAGTGTAGCGCCCAGTCGCCCGCCGTGGCGATAAATTCATAATCTCTCGTCTGGCCCGGGCCAATGTCGACGGTTGTTTCCAGCCATTGCGCTGATGGTGGAATGTCGCCGCCGTCGGTAGCCACGATTTTAAAATTGTGTCCGTGCATGTGAATGGCATGGAAATCCTGTCCCACGTGTCCGA
>JAYWEN010000016.1:0-2910 GCA_043779245.1 Elusimicrobiota bacterium
CGGTGTGGTTGAAAAAAGCGAACTTCTTCCTGTTCTAGAACAAATTGAACGGGACAAAGGCATAAAAAAAGACGACATCCTCAAGATGATCGAGCAGGCGCTTGTCTCTGCCTACAAAAAGCATTCGGGCAAAATGGTGAATTTGGAAGCCCGCATCAATCCTGATACAGCCGAAGTGCAAGCGTTTTTGATCAAGAAAGTCGTCGAAATCGTCACCAACGACAATCTCGAAATCAATCTTGTGGAGGCTCAAAAGATCGAGCCGACCGCCAAGATCGACGATGACGTTCGTATCTCCGTGATCACCGAAGATTTCTCACGCATTGCTGCCCAGACGGCCAAGCAAGTCATCATCCAGAAAATCCGCGAGACTGAACGCCAAAGCGTTCTCGAAGAGTATCAAGCCAAAGAAGGCACGCTCGTGGGGGGGACCGCTCATCGGTTCGTCGAACACAACATTATCATCGATCTGGGTAAAACTGAAGGCATTCTGCCTGTTCGAGAACAGGTGCGTCGTGAGCGTTTCTCGATTGGAGAGCGCGTAAAAGTGCTCGTACTTAAAGTTGAAAAAGGCACGAGGGGTCCCAAAATTTTATTAAGTCGCTCTCATCCTCTGGTCGTCCAACGTCTCTTCGAACAGGAAGTGCCAGAAGTTTATGAAAAGATGGTGGAAGTTATCGAAGTGGTGCGCGAGCCTGGATTTCGAGCCAAAGTGGCTGTGAAGAGCAATAATCCCAAGATCGATCCTGTCGGTGCTTGTGTGGGTGTTAAGGGGTCACGCGTTCGGCCGATTATTGACGAGCTGCGCGGTGAGCGAATCG
The DNA here is from genome assembly GCA_043779245.1 of Elusimicrobiota bacterium. Taxonomy (GTDB): domain Bacteria; phylum Elusimicrobiota; class Elusimicrobia; order 2-01-FULL-59-12; family 2-01-FULL-59-12; genus JANLWZ01. The sequence continues at coordinate 822 of JAYWEN010000016.1, forward strand.
ACTTGATCGCCTGGTCTCAAGATCCAGCGAAATATATTTCCGCCAGCTTGTCTCCCGCGAAGGTGATCTCCGTAAACATTGTAAACGAGTCCGCTAAGCAGGCCGAAATCGTAGTGTCCGACGACATGCTGTCTTTGGCGATCGGAAAGTCAGGACAGAACGCTCGCCTCGCGGCGCGCCTGACCGGATGGCACATCGATATTAAATCCGAAAGCCAACGCAAAGAAGCGGTTCAAGAACGGGTCGCGCACAGTGCCGAAGAATTGGCTAAGCTAGCGGGCGTAGGACCTAAAACGATTGATATCCTGATCAAGGGTGGGTGGGGAAGTCTTGATAAGCTCTCGCGCGCAAAACCGGACGATTTAACGGTGCTGCGCAGTGTCGGCGAAAAGACAGCGCAGAAAATTATTGAAGCCGCAAAAGAAGTTTTAGAACAAGCGGAAAAAGAAAAGCCCGCAGAACCTGAAGCAGCGGTTGCTGAAGTGCCAGCCGTTCCTGTGGCTGAAGAAAAAGCAGACGAGAAAGCACCGGAGTAATATGGCGCCTAAGAAAAAATCGGACACCCCTGAGGAAAAGCTAGCGGCAAAAAAAGAGACGCCTGTAACGGCTGTCGCGAAGGAATCCTCTGACGTGAAGGCTCCTGAGATAGCGGTTCCCAAACGGATGGTTCTCAAAACATTGAAACGAGTTGCCGCGGCCCCGCCGCCGTCTCCGACTCTGCACCGAGTCTCCGGTGTGATGACTCGGCGCGTTCTTCCTAAGGCTCCGCCGCCGAAACCTGTGCCACCGCCTTCGCCTCCTCCTCCCCCACCGCCTCCTGCTCCGAAGGTGGTTGAGAAACCTCCTGTCGTTGCGCCGCCCGTTCAAGCCAAACCCGCTACCGTCGCTCCCGTTGCGAAGGCGACAGTTGTTGCTCCGATCGCCGCACCAACGATTGCGCCGAAAGATTTGAAGAAACCAATTGATGTCAAAAAAGAACCTGCGAAGAGTGAACCCACGGCAACCTATAAGATGCCAGCGCCAGCTCCGCTAAAGCCGCTCATCGCGCGTCCGCCAATGGCCGTAAAACCTGCTCAGCCAGCGCATACGCCTACCGCTGCAAGCGTTCCTGCGACTAGCCCAGCGCAATCGGGAAAGTCTGCTGTTGAAGCGCCTCCGGCGCCGGTTCGACAAAAGGTGCGCATTCCTGAGGTCGTGACGGTAAAAGATTTAGCCGACAAGCTCAATGTGAAACCGATTGAAGTGATCAAGAAGCTCTTGGGCCTTGGCACGATGGTCACGATCAATCAGCAGATTGATTCGGACGTGGCCACACTTGCCGCTGACTCCTTCGGCTTCGACGTGGACATCATTCCCATATTGCGTGACGCAGAAGATGTTGAGGAAAATGAAGATCCCATCAAGCTCAAACCACGACCTCCAGTCGTCACGATCATGGGACACGTGGACCACGGGAAAACCAGTTTGCTCGATGCCATTCGCAAAACTCGCGTCGCTGAAAAAGAAGCGGGTGGAATCACACAGCATATTGGCGCCTACCGAGTTCACACAGGAAAAGGCGATGTGGTCTTTTTGGATACACCAGGTCATGAAGCCTTCACAGCCATGCGTGCGCGCGGGGCGAAAGTCACTGATATTGTTGTTCTCGTAGTCGCCGCCGATGACGGGGTCATGCCGCAAACGGTTGAAGCCATCGATCACGCGCGAGCGGCAGGCGTTCCCATCGTCGTCGCTGTGAACAAAGTGGATCTACCAACCGCGGACGTCGAGAAAATTCGTCGAGAACTTTCAAGCCATCAGCTGGTTTCAGAAGAATGGGGCGGCAAAACGGTTTTTGTCGAAGTGTCGGCTAAAAAAGGCACAAATATTGAAAAGCTGCTGGAGATGCTTCAGTTGGAAGCCGAACTCATGGAGCTCAAAGCCAATCCCGACCGCTCTGCGCAAGGTGTGATCGTCGAAGCCAAACTCGACCCGCGCCGCGGTGTGGCCGCAACGCTCTTGGTGCAAAAAGGCACGCTCAAGACTAGCGATGTCGTTGTAGCGGGCATCACTTATGGTCGCGCTCGCGCGATTCATGACGATACGGGTG
>JAYWEN010000017.1:0-11178 GCA_043779245.1 Elusimicrobiota bacterium
CGCCCCTACACGACATTTGTTATTTTTTTGGCACTCGTATCTGCCGTCTTTGCCGCAGATTTCCAAATTTCGGCCTCTCTCGATAAAAATCAAATCGCGTTGAATGAGCAGGCTGTCCTTCGTGTGACAGTCGCAGGGTCCGGCGGAGATCTCCCGCAGCCGCAGCTTCCAGGCACGACCGATTTCCAAATTTACAACGCGGGCCGTTCGCAGAATTTCACGTGGGTGAACGGCAAAGCCTCGGCCAGCGTAACCTACAACTTCGTGATGACCCCGCTCAAAGTAGGACATTTCACGATTCCTCCGATCCGTGTTCAAGCCCAGGGCCAAACCCAAGAGACTCCCGCACTCCCGCTCGAAGTGGTGAAAGGCGACTCGGCGTCGGTTCCTCAAGGCTCGGCGCGTCCCGAAGGCGCCGCTCGTCCGGCCCAATCCGGCCAAAACCCTCCCGCTGTTTTCATCACCGGGACAGTCGATAAAAACTCGGTGTATGTGGGAGAGCCTATTCAATTTTCATTTCGGTTTTATAACCGTGTGCAGCTGCTCAGTCGCCCCAGCTATCAGCCCCCTGAAATGAGCGGTTTCTGGACGGAGGATTTGCCTCCGCAACGTAACTATACGGGCACGTTTAAAGGCGTCCCCTATAATGTCACTGAGGTTCGAACCGCTATGTTTCCAACGGCGCCAGGAAAGGCAAAGGTGGGTTCAGCCGGGCTCACTGTGAATCTCGAAAATTTTGGCACCGATCCGCTCGGGTCTCAATTTTTTGCTCAATTCTTTGGTGGCGGCGAGCAAAAAGTCTTGCGTACCGATCCCCTCGCGATCACCGTGAAGCCGTTGCCTGAACCCAAACCAGCCTCGTTTAAAGGGGCGGTCGGAGACTATGACCTCACCGCTCAAGTGGACAAAGAGAAAGGTACAGTCGGTCAGCCCATCACGCTGACGCTCACTATCTCCGGTCGTGGAAATATAAAATCGCTCCCCGATCTTCCGCTCCCTTCGCTCGTAAACTTCCGGACCTTTGATGCCACGGCGGCCACCAACATCGAAAAGAAAGAAGGAGTCGTCTCCGGCTCGAAGGTATTTAAGACGGTTCTTATTCCTACTGCTTCCGGCGAGCTCGTCGTGCCTTCGGCATCCTTTACATTCTTTGACACAAAATCCAAAGCCTATCGTACCGTCAAATCAAAATCACTTACGGTACACGTCCTTCCGGGTGCCGCAGGCGCCAACTCGCCCATGAGTTCTCAGCCGGCCATTCCGCAAGGATCCGCGCAAGCGGAACAAAACGCGGGACCCGGCATCAAGTTCTTAGGCGAGGATATTCGCTATATCCGCACGCCGGCTTCGGCCCCCAACCAGGGTCTCCCACTCTATCGTCGGGCTTGGTTTCTGGGTCTGCACCTTGTTACGCTTGGACTACTCCTCATGGGTGGACTCGCGAGGCTCTACTTCCGCTTTTCCATGTCGGACACGAAGCTTTACCGCTTCCGAAAAGCGCGCGAACAGGCCGACCTGGCTCTTAAAAAAGCCGAAGAGTCTTTAACCCAGCATGATATTCGCGGTGCGGCCAGTCAGTTGTCAAACGTCCTGCAGGAATTCCTCTCGGCCAAAATGGGGACTTCGAGCCGTAGCCTATCGCTCAAGGGAATGCTCAGTGCGTTAAAATCCAGCGGCTTGGTAGATCACACGGGGGAAAAGCTCCGCAATATTTGGGAGACTCTCGATTTATTCCAATTCGCCCCGACCCAAGTCCAGCCTGAAGACGTTCGTTCGGCCATGAAGACTGTCGAGCATGTCATGGATGAAGTGGAGAAGGAAATTCAATGGAAGTAAAAACGGCAGCGAAGAGCCAAGAGCGAAGAGCGAAAAGCCAAAAGCTGAGCAGCCAGCTCTTAGCTATCGGCTTTTCACTTTTAGCTTTTAGCTGCCGTTTCGCATTCGCTGAGAACTCGCAAGATTTCTACAAGTCCGGCAACCAATTCTACGCCTCTGGAAAATTTACCGAAGCCGCGCAAGCGTATCAGTCCGCGATCGATTCCGGTCTGCGAAGCTGGGTGCTCGAGTTCAATATCGGAAACGCATACTACCGGGAAGGAGCCATCGGGAAAGCGGCACTCCATTTTGAACGCGCGTTTCATCTGAACTCAAGCGATCCCGACGTGATTTATAATTTGAACTTAGTCACGGTGAAAGCGGGCGATCCGGAACTGCCGTCGAGCGCGCTGCCAAAATTGGCGTGGAGACTCTTTTATATTTTCGGGATCAACGCGTTGACGGTTATCTGGATGCTTTTCTTTTTTGTCTGCGTGGCCGCGGCCGGCGCGGCCCTTTATGTGAAACCCATTTTCTCGCGCGATAGGGTCGTCGGTATCGCTTTCATTTTCTTCATTTTGTCGGGATGGCTCGGGGTAAGAATATACCTGCTGGAGAAATCCGAAGGGGTCGTCGTTGGGCAAATGGCTGAAGTTCGTTCAGGTCCGAATACGAGTTATGCGGCCAATTTCACTGTCCCTGAAGGCCACCGCGTTATGATCTTGAAAGACCAAGAGCCGATCCAGGGCTGGCTCGAAATCGGCGTCCCGGAACAAGGCTTAAAAGGCTGGGTTCCCGACGCCTCGGTCGAAGTGATCTAGTCACACCGGCTGATATAATCCGCGTATGTCTTTTTTCAGTAAACCGCTCGCTAGTCCGATCACTCAATTTGCCAAATGGTTTGAACAAGCCCTAGCATGCAAAACCATCATTGATGCGACCGCGATGTGTGTCTCCACCTTGGATGTCTCCGGCTTTCCAGACGGTCGCATGGTGCTACTCAAAGAGTTCGACGAAAAGGGTTTTGTCTTTTACACCAATTTAAATTCCGTCAAAGGCCGTGCGCTGAAGAAAACACCGAAGGCCTCCATCACGTTTCATTGGGCACCGCTTGAAAAGCAGGTGCGGATCCAAGGCAAGATCGAATTTGTGACGGACGCCGAAGCCAATGAGTATTGGGCGACCCGCCCGAGACGGAGTCAACTCGGAGCCTGGGCCTCGAAACAAAGCAACGTTCTTTCTAGCCGCATCAGCCTCATGAAAGATGTCGCGAAGCTCGCCTTGAAATACGGCGTTCGCTCCGTCCCTCGACCGGCCTACTGGACTGGCATCCGCGTGGTTCCGCACAAGATCGAATTCTGGCAAGGCCAACCCAACCGCCTTCATGACCGTTTCCTCTACACTAAAAAGAATAATCGATGGAGTAACGTCAGGTTATACCCCTGAGACATGTAGGGGTCGCCTGCTGGCGACCCTGGCATGTATAATTCCACCATGTCGATTGCTGAGTATTTTGAAAAACCTCTCGATCCGGCCACTATCCGTCGACTTGTCGACGCTGAATTCGGCGACATGGTCAAATTTGTGGTAGATCTTGAACGTGAAGTGATTTGCGTAGGCGGTGAGTTCCATAGTGATGAAGAGGGCATTTTGTTAGGCAAGGGATCGAAGCAATCGAATTTATGGGGTGCCAATTATTACCCAGATCGACCCGAAGGTAGCCGGCTTGTTTACACGTCCATGATTAATATTCGAGCACGTGACGGTAATACGAAACAAGAGATCCAATCTCCCGAAATTCGGGTCAGAGTCGCTGGATTGGCCAAAAGATATTTCGGATCTATCTAATGCGATTTCATAAATCATCCTCAACAACTACCTTGCTAAATCGCGGCCTTTCGACGCTCGCCATGATGGTCGCCTCTGAGTTCTGGCGGGCCAAGGAAGGAGCAGAATTCAAGGAAGACGCTGTGCGTTGCCTTTGGCGTGCTCGGGAATTGATGGGTGTATTGGAAATCGCGGAACTTCCGGAAACTGTGACAAGACAGCTCGTGCCTTGCTACATCGAATGTAACGTGAAATCGATGTTCAGCGAAGAGCGACTAACGCCATCTGGTATCAGAGAATTTGGAACTCGTCTCGGTGAAATTTTTGATCGCGTCGCGCAGGAGCTTGGACATGCTTGATATCAAATGGATCCGAGAGAATCCCGAAGCGCTGAAGGCCATGCTGGCGAATCGGCGGTCCAAACTTGATGTGTCGCCGATTTACGCGCTCGACATCGAACGCCGCAAATTACTCTCCGAACTCGAACTCCTCCACGCCCAGCGCAACAAATCGGCTGAACAAATCGGAAAATTAAAAGCCCAGAAGCAGGATGCGACAGCGGCACTTAAAGAAGTTGAAGGCTTTAAGGGAAAAATCAAAGACCTCGAGGCCCAACTGGCCGGCATCGAACCCAAACTGACAGACCTCCTTTTAAATCTTCCCAACATTCCCGAGTCGTCTACCCCGATCGGGACCTCCGCGGCCGACAATAAGCTCATGCGTGAAGTGGGAAAAGTCACGCCGCTCGCATTTCCAGCTAAGTCGCATTTGGAGATCGGCGAAGCGCTCGGCATTCTCGATTTCAAGGCCGGCGCCAAACTTTCCGGTTCAGGCTTTCCCGTTTTGTGCGGTCAAGGCGCAGCGCTCGAACGCGCACTTATCAGCTTTATGCTCGACGTTCATACCAAAGAGCACGGCTACACCGAAGTTTTCACGCCCTTTTTGGTGACGCCTCAAACGATGCAGGGCACGGGCCAGCTTCCGAAGTTTGAGGAAGAACTCTTTCGTCTGGAACGCGACAATCTCTATCTGATACCAACGGCTGAAGTGTCTGTGACGAACATGCATCGCGAGGATGTGTTCGATGAAAAAGATCTGCCGAAAAAATACGTATGCTACTCCGCTTGCTTCCGCCGCGAAGCCGGCTCCTACGGGGCCGATACGAAGGGGCTCATCCGCAACCATCAGTTCAATAAAGTCGAACTCGTTCAATTTGTGAAGCCGGAAGATTCCTTGGAGACGCTCGAGCTTTTGACCGCAAGCGCCGAGAAGATCCTCTACAAGCTGCGCATTCCCTATCGCGTGATCTGCCTCTGCACGGGCGACATTGGATTTTCAGCCGCTAAGACCTACGACCTTGAAGTTTGGATGCCCGGGGAACAGGCCGAGGGGACGAGTGGGGGAGAGGGAGAGAAAGGGCGATGGAGGGAGATTTCGTCTTGCTCAACCTTTACCGATTTCCAAGCCCGACGCATGAACATCAAGGTCAAGCGTGCCGATGGAAAAAAAGAACTCGTGCATACCCTCAATGGCTCAGGGGTGGCGATTGGGCGAACGTTTGCGGCGATACTCGAGAATTTCCAGCAGGCGGATGGGTCCGTGGTGATCCCGGAAGCGTTACGGCCGTTTACGGGCTTCGATAAAATCTCTAAGTAGCAAGAAAACGACGGCTAACCCGACCTTCCGGTCAATCGCTATTCCGGTTAGCCGCCTTAATCAGTTCCGTCAGCTCCTTCCCAAACTTTTTCCTCTTCTGCTCTCCAATCCCCCAAATCCCCAAGAGCTCTTCTTCCGTCATCGGCTGCTTCGCACATAGTTCGTCGAGCGTTCTATCCCAGAAGAGGGTGTAGGGCGGGACGCCCATATGTTTGGATTTTTGAAAGCGCCAGTGTTTCAGAGCTTCGCGCAGTTCGGGGTTGGGGGAAGTTTCCCCTGACCCATCAGGTCGCTCTCGACCGGCCGGGGAAAGGGGACGGCGTTTGCTGGGAGCTTTTGGTTCCCACTCGCCAAGCTTGGCTTGGGTTTGATTGAGCATGACCGCGCGACCTTCGTCGGTTAACGCGAGCACGGGATAGCGCAGACCTTCTTGCTTGAGGTAGCCTTGCCGGATGAGCGCTTGGATCATGGCTTGAATGTGACGTTTGGGTATTGTTTTGAGACGGCCATACGTCGGAAGAATGTCATGCTGATATCGCCTGATCTGAACGGTGTCGCTTCCGATAACTAAATCGGCGAGCTGGCTCGCACCAAAGCGTCCCTGCAGCCGGGCGGCTCCCGAAAGAAGAATGCGTACGGTTTCTTGCGTTTTCTCATCGACCGTTTCCGCTTCCGGGGTCTGACAATTATCGCACTGGCCACAGCCTTCGGGGAGCGTTTCAGTGTCGCCGAAGTAATCCATCATCGCCCGCTGCCGACAATCGGATCCGTAGGCATAGCGACGTATGAATTCCAATTGTTCTTCGCGATGCCGTTGCCATGCCTCTCGTTTTTCCAGCGGTACGGACTCGACGGACTTCTGGTTAAAAAATTCGTGGATCGCGACATCACCGGGGCTATGCAGCAACACGCACTTCGCGGGTAAGCCGTCGCGTCCCGCGCGACCCGCTTCTTGGTAATAAGCCTCCACCGTTCCGGGGAGCTGCGCGTGAATGACACAGCGGACATCTGGCCGGTCGACGCCCATTCCGAAAGCGTTTGTCGCCACAATCACCACCTGCGCATCATCGCGAAAATGCTGGTGGGCTTCTTCGCGGGCATCGGCTGTCATCCCAGCGTGATACGCAAAGGCTGGGCGCCCGGCGACCTTAAGTCCTTTCGCGAGTTCGTCTACACGTTTTCTTGAAGAACAATAAACAACGGCCGCGCCATCAACGTCGGTGGCCTCCAAGATCAAATCCGCCCGACGCTTTTCGCTGGCTTCCATCACAGCGGAGAGGGATAAGTTGGGCCGGTAGAATCCGTGAACGCGGACGAGCGGCTGCTTGAGTTTGAGATTGGCGACGATTTCTTTTTGAACCAGCGGTGTTGCCGTTGCCGTGAACGCGGCGATCGGGACATCGAAAAGATCTTTGAGTCGTCCGAGCGCGCGATACTCTGGCCGGAAATCGTGGCCCCATTGCGAAATGCAGTGCGCTTCATCGATCACCACATAATCCGGCTTGGCGTCAGAAAGCGCCATCTCAAAGGACTCATCCGAAAACCGTTCTGGCGCGACATACAGAAATCGAAGCTTCCCTGCAGCCCATTGCTCCAACGCTTGCCGGCGCTCGTCCGCGGACGCGTGACTATGAAGCCCTGCCGCCGGAACTCCCGAGAGTTCCAGCTTCTTGACCTGGTCATTCATCAAGCTAATCAGCGGCGACACTACCAAGCAGCGCTTTTTTTGAGCCACGGCCGGATATTGGTAGCACAGTGACTTTCCGCTTCCCGTCGCCATTACCCCGAGAAGATCCCGCCCTCCTTCAAGAGCCACAATGAGTTCTTCTTGCCCTGAACGAAAAGCCTCATGACCAAAAACCGATTTCAAGAGGGCGTGATTCATTTTGACCTTGATGATATCTTCAATCCGGGAGTCATGCATACCAACTTCTTTTCTCTCATATACCTTAGAGGGAAATTCCGAAAAAATATTCACTCTTTTTCTTGTTTAATTAAAAACGATGAACGACACACCGCTTGCCCAGAACAAAAGACGTTATTTAGCGCTTCTTTTGCTCTGTGCCAATGCCGCAACAGGATGGGTTTTTGGGGCGGAGGTTGCGGATCATTACCGCTGGTTGGAAGACTCCAACTCGCCGCCGGTGAAAACATGGGCCGCCGCTCAAGATAAAAAGACGCAGGAGTACCTTTCCAAAGTAAAAGGCCAAGAAAAACTGGAAACTAGGCTCCGCCAACTCTACTTCGTCAATTCGGTTTCCCTCCCTATTCAAGCGGGACCGCGCTTGTTTTACAAACGCATACTGTCCGACCGCGAGCAGCCGATATTCTATTGGCAAAACCCCGACCACCCGGGTTCGGAACACCGTTGGCTCGATCCCCAAGCGTTTGAACCCAAAGACCATGTATCGGTGGGCGAATGGATTCCTTCTCCGGACGGAAACGCCGTGGCTTACACAACCCACCCCGAAGGAGCCGATCAGGCCACGCTGCACGTCCGTTTATCCGGTCACGCACAGGACGAACCGAAAGATGTCATCGCCGGCGCCGACTTTGCCGATGTCTCCTGGACGGCCGACAGCCAAGGGTTCTACTACATGCGACTGCCAGTCGATTCGGCCATCGCCCCGGCCGAGCGTGTCGCCCATGCCGACATCCGCTATCATCAAATGGGCCGCGATCCCTCGCTCGATGCGCTCATCTACCCACCCACGCGCGACGCGTCCAACTATCTCTCCCCTCAAGTCTCGGCCGATGGCCGCTGGCTCTTCATAATTGCCGCACGGGGTTGGACTTCCAATGAGATCTATGTCGCCGATCGCCAGGGCTCCGCGGTCCATTTCACAACCCTCTTCAAAAGCACAACCTCTCTCGCCGATGTTATCGCTTGGAAAGGCCGCTTCTATCTTCACACGAACCAAAACGCACCCCGAGGGAAGGTGTTAAGGAAAAAGCCTCAAGAAGAATCTTGGGCAACGGTTATTGCCGAGCGCCCGGACACCACGATCGAGTCAATGCGCCTAGTTGGGGGTTATATCGTTTTGTCTGTCCTCAGAAACGCTTCCAATAAGGTCGAAGTCTATCGCCTAGAAGGCGGCAAGCCGATTTGGGAAATTCCTATCCCCGAGCAAGGCAAAGTGTGGGACATGACCGGGCGTGAGGATCAGGACACTCTGTACATCGACTACCAGTCCTTTTTTGTGCCGACCGTCATCTTCCGTGTCCATTTACCTACCCGTAAGTTTGAAGTCTGGGACTCCGCCGAGCTCAAAGTCGATGCGTCGCGGTTTAAAAGCGAGCTGGTCTGGTACCCCTCCAAAGATGGAACGCCCATCTCCATGATGATCGTTTATCCCAAAACCATGAAGCGGGACGGGAAGTCCCGACTTCTTTTAGAAGGGTATGGTGGGTTTAGCGTGGCGGTATTGCCCCGGTTTAGTCCTGAAGTTCTGGCCTGGCTCGAAATGGGGGGAATCTATGCGGCTCCGCACCTGAGAGGTGGCGGCGAATATGGCGAAGCCTGGCATCAAGCGGGCATGCTCACCAAAAAACAGAACACCTTTGACGATTTCACCGCCGCCGCCCAGTACTTGATCAAAGAAAAGTACACGACAAGTGATCATTTAGCGATTCAGGGAGCTTCGAACGGTGGATTACTCGTCACCGCGGCTCTCACCCAGCATCCCGAACTTTTTCACGCCGTGGTCTGTAAAAATCCTTTGACGGACATGATTCGCTATCCGCTTTTCGGTGAAGGCAAGGCGTGGGTGCCGGAATATGGCAATCCGGAAAATCCCGAAGAGCTGAAAGCGCTTTCTGCCTACTCGCCCTATCATCATGTGGTGAAAGGAACAGCATATCCATCACTCCTGATGTTCGCCGGCGAACATGATGATCGCGTGGATCCGATACATGCGCGAAAATTTGTCGCGGCAGTTCAAAACGCTAACGCATCCAAGCACCCGATCCTTTTCCGGCTGCTTCCGCATTCCGGGCACGCCACGTCCGATCACCTCAACACTCAAGTCCAAGAGACAGCCGAGCGCCTCCAGTTTCTAACTAAAGAGTTGAACGTGTTGGAGCAGTAAATCCTAATCTCGATCCAATTCTCTGTTGACACTTCTTCTCGCGCGTTGCTACTGTTTTCAAACTCACTATGAAAAACGAACCATCCATGGACGTTATTCGAGAAAAAAAAGACGGCAAAATAATCGGCGAAACACTTCGCACGCCACTTCAGTCCACCGGAGATCCCGCCAATGATGAAGTTTTTCGACAGGGTGGCTATCAACAGCGCGGATACGGCGTGACGGTGGGTGCCGCGGTCGACGGGTCATTTGCCTTTAAAGGAAACCAAGGGTACTACACCGCCTCGGGCCAAAAGATCTTTATCGAGACTGTGAACGCGATGAAGAATTTCTTTGAGCGGCATCGCCAAAAGGGCAAAGCAATTCGCTACATCATCAAGACCGGGATCGGTGGCCAGCATACGCCATTTCAAGGGATTGCCGATGGTTTTGCTTTGGTCGACGCTAAAACGGGCGTGATCGTGGGCGAATACGAGCTGGGGAAAAATTTTGATGTATCGATTGCCTCCGCGCTCAAAGCCGCGGATGCGGGCTGGGATCAGCTGGCGGTAATTCCCAGCTCCAAATCCGGATCGACGGATGAGACGATGGTAATTTTCGTCCAGATCCTAGCGGTCGTTTTAAAGCAGGCGTTCATCGGAAAAGGGATTGATCTGACTACCGCTCAAAAACTGACGCAGGCCATCATGGCGTATCTACGCGGCTTAAATGTCGACAAAGAGGGGAAAGAACAAAAGGAATTATTTAAGGGTTTTAGTTTCGACAGCCTCAAGACCTCTCTGGCTTCAATTCAGTCGGTCGAAAGAACAGTCTTGGTCGATGTGTTCAAACAAGTGCTCGGACGCATGTTTTTTGAAACGACCGACAATCCCACAGAAAGCCGGCTCTCGGCCTTCATTCGAAATTCCGGTTTGGACAAGGAATTAGGCGACGATAAACCCGGCTTCGGCGCCATGTTCGAGAATGTGGGCGGACGCTGGACCGCAGACCTACACATGATGACGTTCTTAGCGTTTCATAATCTTGATGCGATGCTCTATTGGCAGGAACGCCGCAACGCCATTCAAGAGATTCGAGACGGAAAGCATCAGGCCAATCAAATCGCGCATAAGATCCTCGACAACGGCATTACCGATATCGCGCTGCTTGTCCCAGATGTTTTATTTTGGTTCGGAAAGTCTAACGAACAAAACTTTAATGAAAGTATCTGGCAGCCCGGGTTTGCAAACTTAATCACCGTTCCCGAAAGCTTATGGAACGATCAAAAAAAGAATTACGTCGATAATCCCAAACGAATGGTGCTGAATCTTTCTAGTCTGGCTCTTGGCGAAGGATTCACATCCGTGAACCTTGGCACTCCCAATCTTCAAGCGGCAAGCCCCATCGACATCGCTAAAACCTACGCCAATCTCTTTAGCTTGTTCTACGGAATAACAAATACCGTCGGGAATCGGCTGATCGGCCGCGCGATCCGGGCCGCTGGCTTGTCGCCTGAATCCATCAACCTCAGTGACCTCGACAATCCTGCCACACAGATCGTCCAGAAAAATCTTTTCTTGAGACAACCTTTTGTGGAACTCGGCAAACGCCAAGTGGATAAGCGCTTTCAAGATCTGCAGGCCAAAGAGCGAGCGCAACCCGGTGCGATCCAGGCGGCGATGAAAGAGTCTCAATCGTTGACGGTTCAAGGAGACCTGGTCGCAACGGTGAAAACCGCGATGGCAGACGCCGAAAAGTCAGGCCGGAAGTTTGTGCCATTCCTTTATATAGAAGGGGAAAAGTTTCAAACCAT
>JAYWEN010000018.1:0-3127 GCA_043779245.1 Elusimicrobiota bacterium
TCTTCCAATCCTAGCCGCTTGTAGTTGCACACGAAACGCCTCCTCTGATAGCCTGCTCAAACTATCAAAGTGTTGCGTTAGATTGTTAGAACCGCCTAAGTCTGATCAGTTTCATCTCATAGGGCGGAAAGCCATTACCTAGACGAGGGAGGAACTTTTCTATGCGTTCGTAATCTTTATAATCCCGGGCTCGCTGCAAGCTCCATTTGATAAGTGCAAACTGGATTAAATGCCAAAGCCTTATCCAAAGCACCGTTATCAAGAATGACGAAATGAGCAGAGCTGAAATGATAATGACAAACTCAACAATATGCCTGTATTCATAAGGAATAGAATGCAGCCGCCAGTCACGCGGCATGCCTAATAAGGACGGAGTCGTTACAAATAATCCCACAATGGTCTTCAGAGCGAAATTCCATCTCGTTGGCAGGCTTAAGATCCTCCCGGATCGGGCAGTTTCAATCATTCGTTGCATTCTGGACGACAACCCAATTGCTTCAATGGCGTGTTTTTCTGACGTTATTAATTCCGCTTGTAAGGCCTGTTCCTCAAATGAAATTACGGCATGGGATTTAGTCGACGAAAATGGGCGGGGTGATTTAAATTGGATAGCGTCTGCTACTGATGTCTCCAGTCCAAGACAGGAAACCAGAAGAACGGCAACGATGCGGGGAAAAATTTTTATATAGGACATCCGTACGCATGAACTCACGCGTACGACATAAGCCTATCAGCCCAATGTTAAAAACACGTTACAATTGAACTCATTTTTACTGGACTGGATGGATGGCGAAAGGTGGGCCCAAAAATCGGCATGAAATGACGGGGTGTTTTGTTCAAATCCTGGCAGTGTGATAGTCTCTATCATGGTACGGCTAGTTTGGTCAGTTAAATCAATGAAACTCAAAATGAACCGGGCAAGAATTCGGTTCCCATGTTAAACTATTAACATGAAACGAAAATCGCTTTTGTCGACAAACCCCTATCTGAGGAACCGTGCCGAGCGGCGCGCGTTCATCATCGCGAGCGTTATCAGCTCTGCTGCTATCGAAGGTGTTCGAGGGTTGCTGCCTGCGCTTCAGAAGTCTTTCCGAAAACGTTCCAAACTTACTTCTTTCCGACACGCCGCGTAGTTCCAGCCAGTACAAGCTCAAAAAGTTCTACCATCGGCTGATAGTCTCTTGCGAGTCCGGCTCTTACAGCCGCGAAATAGGATTCGAGAAGTCGTCCATGAATGCGACCGAAATTCAATGGCGGCAAACCCGCCTGGGCTGCCATCAACACCGCCAACATACGTGCCGCTCTGCCATTGCCATCTCGAAATGGGTGAATAAGAACAAGCTCTGCATGGACGAGGGCTAGCGCTTTGGCAACTTGGGAAACGGATTCAAATCGACAGGGCGTGAACTTGCGCAACGGTCCATTTTCAAACTCTTCCATCAATCTCGGGATTTGGGCCGCCGCCGCGAACGGGAAATCTCCTTTGGAGACATTGAGTTGTCTGTAGTCACCCGCCCAAGGATAAATGTGCCCGAGCCAGGTTTTGTGGATTTCCCGAATGTTTGCACTAGAAAAACGATGATCCGCATCGAAGCGACCGAAGAGTCGCTCCATGGCCTGAGCCTGCGCCGTCCCCTCCAGAGCATCCATCTTTTTCTTCTGCGTAACTCCCAAAAGGTTCTTGAGCACCAACCCGCGCGAACCCGGCTCAAACTGCGCTTCCGGCAAGCCCGAGACATCGTACCGATCACGTTTCTGATTCACCTCCGCCTCCTTTCTATTAGTGTTGCGGTGGCTATCGGTAAAACGATTCGTCACTTTGGCGAATCGTACCGATTGTGATTCGTATTGTACTTTTCTTGCGCAAAACGCTCTCTCCTGCATGGTTAGAGATTATTCCCGCCTAGAAAACAACCCAAAACAGAAAGCCCCCTCTTCCGGTTGATCGAAAGAGAGGGCTTCGTTTGAAGCTTTTGCAACGACTAGTGAGCAGCGGCTCCGGTTTTGAGCGCGTTCAAAGCGGCATCGTAGTTCGGGTGATTGGCGACTTCACCGACGTACTCGACGTATTGAACGGTATCATCGGCGCCGACGATGAAGATGGCGCGGGAAAGAAGACGTAGTTCCTTGATTAAGGTTCCGTAGGCTTTTCCGAAGGACGTGTCGCGGTGATCGGACAAACACTTCACGTTCTTGATTCCGGCGGTTTGGCAAAAGCGGCCTTGCGCAAACGGAAGATCGACAGAGATGATGAGCGTTTCCACACCCGTCAACTTAGCCGCTTCTTCATTGAATCGGCGGGTTTCCGCGTCGCAAACCGGGGTGTCCAGTGAGGGCACAGACACGATCAAGCGCGTTTTGCCTTTGCTTGAAGCCAGGGTCACGGGCGACAGATCGCCGGCGAGGGCCGTAAATTCAGGGGCTTTTTGTCCAACCTTGAGTTCATTTCCAATTAACGTGAAAGGGTTACCCTTTAACGTCGTTCCATTCTTGCGTTCCGTTTCCATATGTACTTCCTCCTTAGGTTACCTCTGTTATCTTCCTATTTTAGTAATCTTCCAGGACTCGTGACCGAGACGTTTCTCGATCTCTTCAAAGAGTTCTTGAGTGGGGTTGACCGTCACATCAGTATCGACGATGACGGTCGCTTGCCCCGCCGTGGCCACTTCTAGGCATACGCGGCAGCGACCAGGATAGCGAGCCATGGCCGCCTTCAAATCTTCTAATACTTTTTGCTCGAGCGTGGGCGACGACATGCGCACCAAGAGTTCGCTCACATACTTTTCCCGCGCTTTGGATAAAAGGGCCATCTCTTCCACGAGAAGCTCCGGCGCCCCATCTTCGGCTCGGCGATTGAGCTTCCCTGTCACGACTACCATCTCCGATGGCTTCAAATACTGAGAAATACCGCTCGCATATGCCTTGGGAAAAACAATCAGATCAACTTCCCCATCGAGGTCCTCAAACTGGCAACGCGCGTAAGGTTCTTTCTTCGCTTTGGTCACGAGTCGGCGAACGTTGGAGAGCATGCCCGCGATGCGCACGGTACTTCCCGAGCCCGGCAGCTTATTCAATCGGTGCGACGAAAAGAGATTCAGTTCACTCTGATAGCGTGCCAAAGGATGTC
>JAYWEN010000019.1:0-4184 GCA_043779245.1 Elusimicrobiota bacterium
GCAGAATATCCTAGCCGCTGTCGATACGCTTTTCGCAATTTATCGGACATCGCTTGCGGCCATTTATTGGTTAGGTAGTACTCATACGCGATTTCTTCAAAAGTCGGTACACCGTTTTCATTTTTGCGAATGAGACTTTTATGGGTATCTGGGTTGTAAAAGAATCGATCGATCTGCGTAGCCCATGCTTCATTGAATATTCGACGTTTTTTCTTGGGTTGGGGCGAATAATGCTTCTGAATGTCTGAATGGTCTACCCCAAAACCGGTTTCCATGTACCGTATGGCGCGGAACAACTTTGTTTCCCGGTCGTATTTCCGGCGTATCTTGTCGGCTTCAGGCAAAAGTGACGAGAGGCTTTCATGATAATTTTCGATGACTTGCTCCGCGCTTTCACGCAATTTGTTGAATTCTTCATCCGCTTTTGACTGGCGACGCGATTGGCTATCATCAGGTGCGTCTTCTGGAAGAGTTGGCTTAAATGCCCACCCGTTGCACCCATAAGCATCCATGGCAATAAAAGAAGTCGTGACGCGATCCAACATCTCTTCAATAGACCAGAAGACGCGGGCGCGGTCTAGGTATTCCGCCTCCACGCGTTCAAGCCGCTTTTCAATTTCTTCCTTGTCGCTCGGTGTGAAATTAGCGGGATTTTTCCGTGTGACGCTGATCTCAACCGTTCTTCGGATCCTGGCATTTGCCTCTTCAATTGTTTCTTGCTTCTCTTTTTTCAGACCGTCTGCAATGCGATGAATCATCTCGATATCGAAATGAATGCGTTGTTGGGGGGAGTCTAGAACGGTATCCTTAGGAATAAGCGCTTCTTGCGTCCCTTGAACTTTAGCGGTTTGTTCTAGAATGGTGGCCCACCAGCGTGCATCCGAGGCCTTGGCGCGCGCGCCCGTGTAATAGTCCTCGATCTTCAGGAATTTAACTTGAGGGTCATTCATGGGGATCTCGCCAGTGACAGGTTTTCGCATTAATGTTTCAGGCTTTTCATTAATGTATTCTTCCGCAGACGTCCAAAGGTTTTCGGCCGCGCGCTCTGTTAGCATTCGTGCAAAAGGGATGAAACGTCTTAAGAATTGGGCATTGGATATGATACGCACCCGATGAGGGTCGTTCAGCCCTTTGGTGTCCTCTGGTCTTAAACGACGTAATTCCTCCGCTGGGATGAGTTGTTCTTCATCAGGGGACCAATCAATTCCTGCTTCTGCAAACTCGCGCATGATTTCCGGAGATTCGATGGTCCAATGGTAGGCTCCTCTGATGATTCGATTAGTCGCCGGAATCAATTGACCCAACAAGACAGTCACGGCAAAAAATAGTCCGACTCCCAATCCAACAAGACCCGATACCGGGATGAATGCGTCGACGATCGCTTGGGGATTTGTGAAAATCTGCTGCGTCACAAAAGCCTGCCAATTCTTGTCAACAAACGCTGAGCGAAGTATGTCGAGGGTCGGTTGTCCGATTAATATCGCGTTGACGAGTTTGGCCAAACCAATAGGCGAACTGAAGGCTAAGAGACTGAAAGCAATGTTAATTCCCCATGTCCATTTGGCGTGGGTCACGCGTTGATTGGGCGCGTTTTCACTGGCCAGATAGTCCATGAACAGGCTCAGTTGCTCATAATTTTTCTGACTCATGACGGCTTTGCCAAACCGGCGCATTAAAAGTTCGGGAACCGATAATCGTTTTCCATCCGGGCCCGTGAGCTGATAATTCAAGTACCTCGATTTCAATCTCTTTCCCAATTGCTCTAGGCCATAGGAGCCCATAACAGCCATTTGGGGTTTCGTTCGATTTCCGACTGTGGGAAATTCCTCATTACGGGCAGATTCCCGGACAACGACAGGGGGTGCCCAAGGGCGGTTCTTGTTTCTTAACCGATTTCGGAGAAATACTAATCCGAACATTAAGAGTCCCATTAAATTGAACTCCTGAGAAAAACGAATAAGTATCCGTCCAACAGTTTGACGAAGTTGGCTGGCAATATTTTTGCGGGCGGGGGTTGTTGAGGCGGCTCCTTGACCGTTAGGACGTATCAGTTTAACTGGAATTACGGAGCCGGGCAGCGGGATGAGTTGTACCGACTCTTCCACTGAAACTTTCGTAGAGACTTCGGCGCTGCTCAATTCCTGGACGGGATCGCCAACACTGGACCGGGATACGCCTTCAAATTCGCGAAGACCGTTCTTCGAAAAAAATTGGACTTTGAGCGCACCCTGGCCGATATCTGTCAGAGAGCCAAGGGCTGAAGTCACCGTGATCATCGTCTCTTTTCCTTGAACTTGCTCAAGGGCCCCAGGGTTCCAATCCACAACATCAGACTGCGAAGGGACTCTCGCCGGTTCTCCAGAACGGTGGCGTTCTGTCCAAGGATTTTTCATCCGAGAGATTGGATGTTTCGCAAAAACGCGCATAGTTCCAATCATTTTTTCGGTTTCTTGCGGACCAATTAAAATTCCTTCATTTCTTGTGTTTTCGACCGCTGGAGCCAATTGTTGCAATGCGAGGCGCTTGGCGGCCACTTGACCTTCCAGCTCAGAGATTTGCGATTCAAGGTCGCGTTTTAAAGGAATCGTGCGATCGGAGTCAGGCAAATTATTTAGTCGGGTTTGCAACGTGGCGCGAGATCCTATGAGGGATTGAAGTTCACGTTGTATTGAACTTGTATCAACGGCGGCAATTTGTTGAGGGACAGACGCGTGTGCCGCCGGAGCAGGAGCTGATGCTAGAGAAGCCAGTGCCAAAATTTCATTGGCTTCTAAAGTCACCTCAAATCGCTGCCAAGAATTATTTTCCCAAATTTGAATATGGGGACTTGCCAGTGCCGGCACGCCGGGCTCTTGATTGTTTAGCTTTTTTAAGAAATCGACGGTTTCTTTAGGGACAAAGTTTGGAATATCCTTATTCTTCAAAGCTTTCGTAATGTCGACGAAAGCATCAAGGGGGATAATTCTAAACCCTGGTCCGCCCCTAGCCGCATCTGTGGCTCTCGCATTGGGACCAACGGTTCGGCCTGATTTCTGGAGTTCCAGAATTGAAATCACGGGAATCGCAATCCCTGATTCGCCATTTTCTTCAGGGTACCAAAGGCGCATGTTCAATTGCGGATTGGACAATCCTGTGCCGACCGCAGCCGCTTCTTCGGGTGAAAGATTCAGTTCGAGTTTTCCGGTCCGAGTTGAATTTTGATAGGCAAGAATAATCGGCTTACCCTTCGCGACACCCTGCTTTTCCCCCACCGGGATTCGAGATAAATTAATTTGTACTTCCACGCCTGCGGCCATCGGTTCGTCCCGCGGAGCGTCCTTGGCGTACGCATTTTCGAGTTGCGCCTGAGTGTTGGAGAGTTCTGCGCGTGCGGTGGCCTCTAAATCCTTTCTCCCAAGTTGTTGAGCATTGGTTAGTTTTGCTTCGGACCGCTTGATGGCCTGTCGGGAAGAGCTGATGGCATCTTCCACAGAGCCCGTCCCAGAGCCAGTCTGAAACACGAAAGTCGCTTCGGGGTGAAATTCACCAGACTCAGGCGCCGATTCGTTGGGTCCAACCCATTTCACGAGGTAAGGACGACGAAGAATGCCGTCTTTCCCTGGTAAATTGATTTTGACCAGTTTCCCCGTTTCGATGGGCGTGTATGAAATAGGCCAATCTAGGCGGGAAAAGCCAGACGTGTTCTTATTCACCTGCGTTGGATTGATAAGCATGTGAAAGGCGTCGCCGCCCATGTCTAATAGCTTGATGCCCGGGACCAATATGAGATATGCCAAGAGGACCCAACGGACCAATTTTCGAGCTGTGATTTTTACAATCGAACGATGGTGAAGAAGATGGGTTGTCTCATCAAAGACAGATTCCGCATCGTGATCCGAAAGTGTATCGGGAGAAACAAACCATCCAGCCGCTGCCGCTAAAACACCCAAACCTAAACCTATTGAAAATCCCAGAGGTGAAAAAAGGGCTTCGATTAAAATTAAAATTCCCCAGGTTTTTAACCATCGGTCTTGGTCCTTCATGAGCCGTTTCCGCATGATATGGGGCATGACTGAGAGCCAGAGTAGAATGGCTCCTGAAACAATCCAATGGCCCCATGTCTGGGCTGGTAATATATGGTTCATCGCCGAATTGTCCGCGGCCGAAGCCGCGACTGTGGCGGCGAGGCCGACAATAAGGATGTT
>JAYWEN010000020.1:0-10613 GCA_043779245.1 Elusimicrobiota bacterium
CGGACTTGAATAACTTGACGACAGGACCGCTGAAGATCGATACCGCGGGCCGCAATCTCAACGACTATTTCATCACCTACAACATCAACCCGTTGGCCAATCCGCAATCGACATTGGGTGTGTCCATTGCCAGTGCAACCTTTGTGTCGGTCACGGCTCCCAACCTCATGTCGAGCAGTCACATGCCTGCGTCTTCCAAACTGCGCACCGTGATCCCAAGTCCCCAAGTTTTGCACGTGGACAAGCAGTACTATTTCTCCACCGATGTGGGAAGCTATCCTCTACCACGGCTCTTGGCGCCTGTCCAGTCAGGAGATGTCTCGGTGACCGTTGACGTTTCAACGGGACTTCCGACCTCGGGCTTGCTCGTCTTGGACTCAGAAATTATCAGCTATCAAAGTATCACGGCGAATGTTCTCAATACGGTGGGACGCTGCTTATCCAACAGCTGTGATCCTGCAAGTCCGCCTAGCCATAGCACCTACACATTTGTAAACAACGTTCAAGGACCAAACTATGTGGGAATGAATTACGTCCAGGGCACGCGCAATGTCGCATTGATGAAGCTGACCCTTTACGATGAGACGAACTTCAATATTCGCTGGTTTGCATTAGATCTGGGACGCGTCGTTCCCGGAGGACTTGTCGGAACCGATAACGATCTCACCGCCGTGAAGGTGTATGGCGGAGATCCTTACGTTCGGACAGCCGCGGGAGACGTAGGTATCAACAATCCGCTTCTCGGCACGGGCGTGATGCAATCAGGAAGCGCCCATATCGTCCTGAACGACACATCCAAGCCTGTGCCTCCGGGATACGTGCTGATCAGCACGGCACCGCAGTACTACTATGTCGTGGCCGACATCAA
The DNA here is from genome assembly GCA_043779245.1 of Elusimicrobiota bacterium. Lineage (GTDB taxonomy): Bacteria > Elusimicrobiota > Elusimicrobia > 2-01-FULL-59-12 > 2-01-FULL-59-12 > JANLWZ01. Next base: position 869 of record JAYWEN010000020.1, read on the forward strand.
CCCTTCTGCGACGGCCAACAACGTTTTTGCCCTAAGCGCCATTACGAAAGATTCCTTCATAATCGGCGCGCTCACGCCGGGTGACCCCGTCCACTCCGTCGACCCTGTCGACTTCCCGATTCAGACCGGTGCCAATATCGTCGGGGCGACGATCGACACGATGACCATTACGTTCACCGATCTTTTGCCGACGAACGTCACCCAGGCACAGAACAATGTGCCCGTAGCAAAAATCAATGCTAAAGCGAGTAGCAACACCGTTATCTGGAAAGGCCTGGTCGTTCAACGCACCGGCGCTAATCCCGACGATGCCGATATCACCCATGTGAATCTGTGGAAGGATATTAACGACAACGGCTTGTTTGATGATGGCAACGCCGTGCCGACTGCCAATCTCACGGCCGCCATTACTTCATCCGATGGCAGTTTAACGGTCGCCATTTCTAGCGGCTTCCCGGCCGGACCAGGAGTCTTGTACGTTGACGGCGAACTGATCAAGTTTGCTTCCAATGATGGTGTGAACACCTTCTCGAGTTTAACACGCGGCTTTTTGGGCACCCCGGCGACAGCCCATCCCATCGGCCATACGGTCTATGGTGTCGTGAACGACACCTTGGTCACCGACGCTCTCGTGAAACCGGGACTCGTGACGAATGGGACCAATAACTACAACCACTCGGTGGCCTCACTCACATTCGTGACGCCGCAAATTGTTCCCAATGTCGCCGATAAAACAACGGGCTTGAACTATTTCCTGGCCTACGACATCAATCCATTTGTCCCCACTTATCGCGACTTAAACAACAATGGCGTTCAAGATCCCGGCGAAACCGTAGGAATGGGCGCGCTGATCACAGGAACAACCAACTTCCTCGTTGTCGCACCGAAGGTGATCACCTTGGCGAATGTTCCACCCTTGGCGACGAAGTCGGCAGGTATTTTGGAATATCCCGACGCCGTTCTCTTTACACCTGACGATACGGTTGCGCCGCCCAACGCCACGCAAGGCGACATTGATGTTCCTGTTCTCAAGTTCAACTTGAAAACACCAGTCTCCTTCGCACAACTCTCCTCACTCAAAGTGGCGCGCGTCGGCCAAGGCGCTATTCAAACCTCAGGATCCAATGACGACATTGCCAAGATTAAAGTTTACCGCGATGCGAACTTCAATGGCGTCTTGGATCCGACCGTCGACGTTTTAATCGGAACAGGAACCTATGTGACGCCAGATCCCAATGGAACGGCGGCCAAGACGGCGACCGTGAACTTCTTTAAAGCCGAGACGATCAATCCTACGGGCGGAACCTACTTTGTGGCCTACGACATTGCCACGAGCGCCACGTCAAATAACGCGGAAGGTGTTTCGATTCAAGATCCCGGCTGGTTTGCCGGAACCTTTGTGCCAGCCGGCGTCGACACCATGCGCGCGGACAACTTGCCGCACAACTCACGTGAGATCACCATTAGCCCGCTCCTGATCCGCGTGACGGGCGTCTCGCTGTCGCCGGCCTCCGCGCTTCAAGGGTCGAACAAGGTGCCGCTCTTAGCGATCACGGTGACGCCAAGTATCAATCAAGTGATCTTGAGCACAATCACCTTAACGCAAACCGGCACCATTCAGTACTCAGTGGGAACACCGCCCAACGTTGTCGGAGACGGGGACTTCTCCAAACTCTACGTGTATTTGGACACGAACTTTAATGGTTTGTTGGATACTACAGATCCGTTAGTGGGATCAATCCCGTGGGGAATAGGCGGACAGTTCTTGGGTGGCACGGCTGTTATTCCATTCTCAAGCCCGGTTACGTTTAATACGTCAGGTGGAACGCTTATCATCGCGGCCGACATCGGAACAGTCGATGGATCTTCCAGCACGACACAAGGTCACTTCGCCGGTGTTCAGTTGTCTTCAGCGATTTCAATTTCACTTCAGCCTTCGACCGCACTTCAGGACCCCGCGAACGTTTATCCCGTGAAGAGCGCGAACGTACCGATCTACAATTTTGATACGGTCCAGATCGCGACCATCACCATGCGGGCGGATTTGACCCTCGACGACAAATCTCCGCTTAAAGGTCTTTACTTCCCCGATGCTTGGGTGAATCGCCAAGACCAAGTTAAGGCGGCCTGGCTCACTAATCCTCCGACGTTACCGGCCAACGTCTCCGTTTCATATCAGGTCGGCGTAAGCGGCTCGAGCAATACCATTGTTCCTCCTTCCCTAACAGGTTGGATCACGCTCAACTCCCAGCCGCCGGTCACCTTGACGGGACTCGGTCTCTCCGACGCGAGCGTGTATTACTTCTTCGTACGCACATTGACCACCGTGAACGGTCTCGCGCTGCCTCCGTCGCCAGTAAAAGTGGGAACCATCCATGTCGATGTAAGCAAACCTCTGCCGCCGGGAGAGTTTATTAACTTGCCGAAGTCAGCCCCGAGCGGCGTGATCACGGTCCAATGGGCGCGCTCCTCGACGACCGGGCCTTCGGGACTCTACACCTACAAACTTCGCGAATTTGTGGATGGGAGTCCCGTGCCGCGCGAAATTTTACAGACCTCCACACCGAGCTTTACGTTCGGCGGCGGCCAACAGAGCTCGTCACGCGGGTTGGTAAGCTCACGTGCGCTGAGCGCCGGCGCGATCGGCAACATCGGGACCGCGAGCCCACTGCAATACTTGAATGGGGAAACTGGAACCGCTCGAGGCGCCGGACACTTCTATCGGTACCAAGTGCAGTCTGTAAACGGAGCGGGCACAGCGAGCGAATGGTCGGTGGTATCGACGATGATCGACACGGGACTTCCCGACGAGATCATCACGGCCGTCTCCAATTATCCGAACCCTGTGGACACACGCAAAGGCGGACTCGAAGGCCGCACGTTCATCACGTATCTCTTGGCCTCCGACGCGCAAGTCGATATTACGGTTTACGATCTCTTAGGCTATCGAGTTATATCGTGGAGCTTCCCGGCGGGCGGACCCGGCGGACAACAGGGTCCGAACACCGTACCTCCTGGCGGATGGGACGGCACCAATGAGTCTGGACAAAAAGTGGCGAAGGGCGGATACCTCGCGCAAATCAAAGCCGGAGGCGCTAAAGGATCGACGACCACGATCCGCAAAATCGGTGTGATCCATTAATTTCGCCGTCCCCAATTGTTTTACAAGCTGTTGAGGCTGCTCAGAACATAAAAATTAACAAGGCCTAATTAAAACAAGTTGAATTCTAGATGCAAATCACTTGCCTGTTACCACTTCCTATTCTCACCAAATGTGCCTTAACGCTTCTTCAATTTGTGTGGCAAACACGTGGCGTTTCTCTATACTCAAACTGTCCTCTCACAGAGTCACAGGAAAGGGGACGGGCAAGCAACACGATAATGGCATAACCGGCGTAATCCGGCGACGCAAAGCCACCTGACCTACCCTCGCACGATGTGTGTGGGGCTAGAGGTTCGAGGGGTTACCGAAAAAAATTGAAAACGTTAACGACGGGACATCGCCTGTTTGATTGCGTGTTCTCCCAAACCCGGGAGTATGCGCTTCTTTCTATTTTTACCTTTTTACTCTGCACTCCTTTCTCCCCCGCCTTCGCTTTAGCCACCGGCGGTCAACCCGATGAGTTCTTGTCCTACGGCGCCGGCGCCCGCAGCTTAGCCATGGGCGCGGCTTTCGTCGGTGTGGCCGACGATGCGAGTGCGACCTACTGGAACCCAGCCGGCCTTTCGCAAATCACCCGAAAGGAAGTCACGCTCATGAAGGCCACACTCTTTGCTGAAACGACTTACGATTTTTACTCCTTCGTGAAGCCGTCGAAAAAAGGGGGCAGCGCCTGGGGCATCAGCATGACCAAGCTCGGTAGCGCAGGATTTGAGAAAGTAAATGCAAAGATCGATCCCAACACAGGAACTTACACAGAAGTTTCCAAAGGCGGAACCTTTGCTGTGCAAGAATCAGCCATGACCTGGTCTTATGGCCGCAAAGTGGTGGACCACGTTTCTATCGGCACCGCGATCAATCAAATTAAACGCAGCGTCGATACCTCTTCAGATTCAACCTTAGCGGCCGATCTGGGAACGCTCATTGACATGAAAGAAGGCCGTCGGCGTTTGGGCATGACTATCCATAACGTTTACTCGAAAGTCTCTGGCGATACCGAAGACACCATGCCGCTCGCTTTCCGCATGGGAATCTCCGATCAATTTTTCAAGAAACGGTTACTCATGGCCTTCGACCTCGACAAGAGTTTGAAAGCAAATGCGGGCTATCACTTTGGTGGGGAATTCGGATTCTCGAAGAATTTCAAAGGACGTTTTGGTATCCAAGGAACCCAAGCCACCGGACTTCAGGAAACGGATGTAGGGTTCGGCTACTCCATTAAATCGATTACGCTGGATTACTCGATCGGCCTTCACGCGCTGGGCTCCTCGACGCGCATGGGTCTCACCTGGAAGTTTGGACGATCTGTGCTCGAGCGCCGCGAAGAAAGTGTTAATCAGCTCGTGCAAAAAGCTTTCTCGGCTGCGCAAGGCGGAAACTATCTCGTCGTGCAGGAACAATTGCAAGCCGCGCTCGATCTTGATCCGACGAACAAAAACGTTCAGCAGCTGACTGAGAAATTCCAAAAAGTGATCGCCGCCGTGCCAAGCGCGATGGGACAAGAAGAATCCGCCATCATGACGCGTAAAGCGTTACTGGCCTATGCGAACAACGATGTGAAGGGAACGGTCGCCGCTCTTCGCCAGGCCTACTATAAAGATCCGCGCAACGAAAAGCTTCTGTCGTTGTTAAACAAGATCGAAGCTGAAGCCAATATGGACAAAACGGACGCGCCCAAAGGTCCCGAGCTCTTTTCGCCCATCGATCAAAAAGTATTCGACGCGCGCCAAGCGATTTTGGAAGGCCGTTATGATGTGGCGATCAAGAAGTGCCAAGACATCTTGGATATTAATCCCAATGACATCACCTCGCTCAAAATTATGGGGTCAGCCTTCTTCCTATTAGATGACCATACCCGCGCACGGAAACTCTGGAGCAAAGTCCTCGACATCGATCCCAGCGACAAGGAAATCCCCGAGTTCATGAAGCAGCTAAGGCCGGAGTAATATAGGAAGTAATGATACGTGGTAAGTGGACCGTGGCATAGACGTCCGCCTAACAAATAATAGAGCCTTTAGGGAAAGAACGAATCACATTGAATTATAGATCAGTTCGTATCACAGACCATATATCACGTACAAGTGTAAATTAAGCCTTGAAACACCTCTAAAACGCACTAAACTCAAACCAAAGCTATGTCCCTCTCAGACCGATTTAAGTCGATGATCAACAAGAATAAAGAAACTTCTTCCTCTATTAATAAGGAGAATGTCGACCCCACGCCATTGCCCGTACCTGAAACGACTCCGCCGCCAGCCGAAACGCCCAACATTGAACAGCTCAGTAAAGCGGTAGCTGAGGAACAGCAAGAAACCGAAGGCAAACAACAGGCTCTAGACAAGGAACTCCACAGCACACGCGCCGATTTAGAGAAGATGGATATCTCCGCAAAATCGGCACGCGATGGCCATAACGAAACGCTCCAATTCCTGCAGCAGGACGCAGAACAAGAAATAAAGTTCTTCGAACGCAAGCTTCACGAGGACATGACGCATTGGGATAAGCAGCTGCGAGAGCGCGAGAAAGCCCTCGAACAATCGATGCGTTTGGGAGAAGCCGAAGCTCTTGAAAAAAAGGCCACCTATGCGGAAACCGAAGGACTGAAACGCGATACAGCCGAACATGCCGAAGCTACGCTCAAGCAACAGGAAGCAAAACTTTTAGAAGAACGCCAGAAATGGCGTGATCTGCTCCGCTCCAAAGAAAATGAGCTTCTTACCCTAAAGCAAGATCTTGCCCGGCGCGAAACAGATCTGCAGAATGAAATAAAACAACAGGACGCCCAGCGCAAAGCGGCGCAAGAACTGTGGCGGACACGCCTGGCCGAGCTCGAACGGCAATCGACTGAGAAACGCCGAGCGTGGGAAGAAGCCGTGAAAGCCAAAGAAGAGGAGCGTACTCGCGTTCAAACCTCTTTTCAAGAAAAGCAGGCCACGTGGCAGCTTGAGCAGGAACGCCATATCCAGGAAATGACACGCCGCCAGGAGCGCGCCCAAGAAAAGCTTTCAACATTAAAAACTCACCTTGTCAAAGAAACGCAGAATTGGCAGCAAGTATCGCAGAGCCGCGATGAGCAGATCCAACAATTGAAGGTGAAACTACTTCTTTCCGAAAGTGAAGGTAAAGGCCAACTCGATCAGTCGCAAAAGACATATCAGGAATCGGTCAGCTCGATTAGCCAACAGATCCAAGGCCTTCAGCGGCAGCTGCAGCAAGAACAGGAATCCTGTCAAAAACAGCTTGATGTCAAAGATAAAGAGATTCAGTACTTAAAAGACGAGATTCAATCCAAACTCAGGCACATCCAGGATGATTTCGCTCAGCGCATGGAGAGTCTCAATCAGCAAAAAGAATCGCTGAACACTGAACTCCAAACACTTCAAACCGAATATCAAGAAGCGCAATCCCGCTACACCACTCACACGGCGAAGCTGAAAACCGAACAAGAGATTCTCGAGGCGGCCCATACCAAACGACTCGCAGAACATAAGCTACGCAGCGACACGGACATTTCGGCCCTGCAAACCCAGGTGGCCTCGCTCGAAAAACAACGGGATGACGCCGAAAAGGATTTGGAAACCATTCGGCTGCGCTGGCAGCAGGAACTCGTTACTAAAGAACTGGCGCTCAAAGAGGCTCAAAACGGCGTCGCCCCACAGGAAGCTGAAATCCGAAAACGATTTGCAACCGAAGAGGAAGCCGTCACGCGACAGGTAGAAACATTAAAAACGCGCCTACGTGCCGTTGAACGCGACCGCACGCGCACACAAGAAAATATCGACAAGATGGAAAAGGAACAGACAATCGTCGCCCAAACGCTTGAAAGGGACCATCGCGCGCAGGAAGAAGCCATGCGCGCCCGCTCAGCCGATCAGGTGGCACGTCTTTAAAAGCGACTCGAAGAACGCAAGCTCGCCTTGGAAGCCTTCCTCATTATGAAGAAGGACGAAGAGGCTCGCGTTCAAACCACGCTTAAGAACAAAGAAGCGGAACGTAAAGATCTGGCGACCCGACTTCAAACCTTGCCGCAGGCTCTCGAACGTTCGCTCCAAGAGAAAAAGGCCGCCGCCCAGCTCGAATCCGAAAAGCTGCGTGCAACCATCGCGTCTTTAGAGGCCGATCTAACCAAAGATAGGGAAGATTCCAAAGCTGTTGTTCAGGCGAAAGCCACCCAGCTTGCCGCGCTTCGTCAAACCCTTGAACAACAGCAGAAGGATGTTTCCCAAACTCTTCGCAGCCAAGAACAGATTCTCGAGTCCGAACGGGCGCAGATCGAAAAACATATCGTCCAAGGCCAAGCCGAGATAGACCGTGTCCGGGCTCACTGGCAGGACGAAACGGATAAAAAGGAAAAAGAAATCCAAGCTCTGCAGGAAGAGCTACGCAAGCAAGAGTCCATCCAACGCGAAACGCTGGGACGTGAGCAAAAGAAATTTGATGACCAGCTCCAGCCAGTTGAACAGCAGCGCGACACGCTCAGAAAAACATTGGAAGCCGCCCGCGTGGAACAGGCGGATGCCATAGCCACTCTCGAGAAACAAAAACACGACTGCGAAGCAAGCATCCAGAAAACAATCGAACTAGAACGCATCGACAAAGCGTCGATGGAAAACCGCTTCCGAGAGGAACGTGCGAAGTGGAAAGCCCAGATCGGAACCTTGACTTTGGAAAAAGACGGCGCCGTTCGCGCAGGGCAGGATGCTGTATCGGACAAAACGCGGCAGGTTGAGACGTTGGAAGAACAAATCAGCGCGCAAGCCGTTGCGCACGAAACCCGGCGCCGCGAACTCGTTCATCAGGCGACTCTCAAAGCCCGAACCCTCCAAGATATCGTCCGCCATATTGAACAGGAGCTCAAAGCTTTACAAGATCTTTTACCGCAACAGCTTCATGAACGAGAAGCATTCATCATCGCACTGCAAAAAGCATTGGCCGACGCCCAGGCCAGCCACCAGAAAACGATGGCTCGGTTCGAGCGTGCGCTCATAACATTAGATCGCCGCGGCAAAACCCAGCAAGAAACACTCCGCACGTCGCTACGCATCGCGCAAGAAGAATGGGCCAAGAAACTGGCCACTCGTGATACAGAGATCGCCGCGCTCCAATCCAACCTGTTGGACAAAGAAGCGGAACGCCAAGGGGAACTCGATCGTCTCGCGAAACAATTTGCTGAAGAGCGCTTTCAACTCGAGAAGTCCAAAGAAGAGCTCGAATGGAAGCTCAAGGACCGCAAGGAAGTCTCGGAACGCCAATTGGCGTCCAAACAAAAGGAAATTCAAGCGCTGCAGAATGAAATTCAGCGCACCAAAGCGCAGCGCGACCAAGCGGTCGAAGAAAAGACCTCCCTCTTTGAAGTGGAAAAGAAGAAACTGCAAGTCACCCTGGCGTCTCTCCAAAAACAAATGGAGATCACGCATGAGACACAGGAAGCCCTTTTAGCCGTCAAAGAACAAGACCTTCAATCACTACTGGCTCGCTCCAAAGAACACCTCAAAGGACTCGCCGAGGAATTCAATCAGAAAGTGACCTTGTGGCGCTCGACGAACGACGCGCTACGAGGCCAAATCGAAGAGCTCAAGGGCCACGTCGCCCAAGCCCAAGACCATTGGGAAACGATGCGCAAGGAAAAAGGAGCAGAGATCGCGACATTGCGTCAGGAACTTGCGGAATGGCAAGCGCGCATCATGAACGATGCCAAAGAATTTGATCGCAGCTTCACTCAGGAACGCCAACAGCTTATATCCGACGTTCACAAGCAAGAACAGACGCTGCAGGAGAGCGTGGCCGATTACGATCGCCGCGTAACCCATGCCGAAAGCGAAATGGTGCGCGCGACCGACGAGGTCCGCAATCATGAGGAAAGCACTGAAGCCCAGTGGCACGCCTCCCTCGAACAGTGGGAACTCGATAAGCAAGCGCTGCAACAGCAGAAGCTTAATTTTGAGCAGGACCTGGTTTCAATGCAAAATCAGTTTCAAGCGGAACTACGTCAAACCGAAGAGATGATCGCCAAGCACAAGATGGATATCGCCTTCAAGGAAGCGCATGCGGCCAGCCAAACCGATCGGCTTCAAGCGCAAATGCAGCGTGACTTAGATCCCTTGCGAACACGACTCACACGACTCCTGAGCGAAGAAGAAAGCGAGCGGAACGTGTGGGAAACCCGAGTAAAGGCTAAAGAAGACGAACTCAAGACCTTAAAAGCGCGCCTCGGAGTCCGGGAAAAACGCATTCAGGATGAAAGCCTTCGACGCGCGAGTGCGCTCGATAAGCTTCGTAAGCAGGTGGCTCATGATACCGATATTGCGCGGACTCATTACGATGCCGAGCGGACGCGTCTGGAAAAAATTCTTCTCGAACGCCGCGAACAACTCAAAACATTACAAGCGGCAGAAAGCCACCAACAGCAGAAGGACGTGAACGTGCAATCGTTGGCCACGCAGGCCAAAGACCGCGAGCGCTTACAGTTAGAACAAAGCCTTCGCGATATCTTGTCGCAGCGTGACCAACTGCGAGAGCATTACGAAGCCCTTTTAAAAGAGCGGGACGAAGAAGCGCAGGACATTCAGCACACGCTCGACGCCA
>JAYWEN010000021.1:0-2330 GCA_043779245.1 Elusimicrobiota bacterium
GATCCACAAAGGTATCCGCCGCAGGCTGCCGCGCCAAGTCCAAAGGCCACAAATACAGGCGTCGCAATCGCGACCATCCCAGGGCCTAGAAGTTCCTTTTGTGCGGCGGCTGTAACAATGTCCACACAGCGCGCATAGTCGGGAACGACCTTGCGCGTCATGATCCCAGGATTTTCACGGAACTGACGCCGGACCTCTTCGACCACGAAGAAGGCCGCACGTCCGACCGCCTTAAGTGCAAAGGCCGTGAATAAAAAGGGAATAGCGCCGCCGATTAAGAGACCCACAAATACTTTCGGCTGATTCACTTGGATGCCGAGATCATTCAGCTGACCTTCATCGATAAACGATCTAAAAAGCGAAATTGCAGCGAGAACGGCTGTCGCAATCGCCAAGCCTTTCGTCAAAGCCTTTGTCGTATTACCGATCGCGTCCATCCAGGAAAGAGAGCGGCTGGCTTTTTCATCGTTGACTTCGGCCATCTCGAAAATGCCATGCGCATTATCCGTGATCGGGCCGTAGGTATCCATCGCCAAAATAAATCCGGTGGTGGTAAGCAAGCCCAAGCCCGCCAAAGCAATTCCGTAGGAAGCCATCGCAGGCTCGTCTCGGAACACCCAGAGCGATCCAAGGATCGTCCCACCGATCAGCATAATCGCCCAAACGGTCGACTCATTTCCTTCCGCCATGCCTGAGAGCAGGAGCGTGGCCGGTCCGGTTTTGGAAGCGATCGCCGTCTCACTGACAGGACGGCTGTTCGGGTGGGTATAGTAATTCGTGAGCCAAAGCGTGAGAATCGCCAGCAAGATTCCGATTCCCGAGACCATTGTGAATCGCCAATCGATCAAACCCGTGCGGGGGTCGCGCAGGTAGCACGCGTTCGCAATCGCAATTCCGACGATAGCGGCAAGAGACGACACCCAATAACCCGTGGTGATCGGACGCATTGGATCCTGTTCGCCTTCTTTGAGATGAACGCTCATGGTTCCAAGAATCGAGGCAAACACTCCGACAGCGCGAATGATCAAAGGAAATAGGATCAACTTGAGTGTAAAGGCTGAAGCATACACACCATACGTCGCCTGAAATTGAGGAGTCGCTAGCGTGGCGGCCGCCAGGATAATCGCGGCCACAAGCGTGACTTCATAGGATTCAAACACGTCGGCCGCCATACCGGCGCAATCTCCCACGTTATCGCCCACGTTGTCCGCAATAACGGCCGCATTGCGCGGATCATCCTCAGGAATTCCTACTTCGATTTTACCGACCAGATCGGCACCGATGTCAGCCGCCTTCGTGAAAATTCCGCCACCCACGCGGAGAAAGAGCGCCGCGAGTGATCCGCCGAATCCAAATCCAACCAAAACCCGCATGGCACTTTCGCGGAAGATCAGAAAGATAATCGTCGCGCCAAGGAGCCCAAAGCCGACCGTAAACATGCCAGAAACCGTTCCCGCATTAAAGGCCACTTCCATTGCTTTCGGAAAACTGACCATCGCGGCGGCGGCCGTGCGCACATTACCTTTAACCGCGAGCCACATGCCTACATAGCCTGCGCCGTAGGATGCCATCACGCCCGCCAGAAAGGCGAGCGAAACACCGAGCGCCAAATGGGTATTACCTTGATAGAGGTTGGAGTACATCATGTAGAGTCCGACGAAAATCACAAGAATGAACATCCACATGACTTTGATTTGCCGGCGGAGGTAGGCCATTGCACCATCTTCAATGGCTTTGGCGACGCGTTGCATGGCTTCATTCCCTGCATCGCAGGAAAGCACTTTATAAACCATGTATAGGCCATAGGCCAGGGCAACCAGAGCGGAGCCTAAAACGCTCCAAAGAATTTTCCACTCGGAGGCAGATAAAGGGGGTAATACAATATTGGCTTCAGACACCGTTGTCTCCTATATATATGGTTATTCTCTATCGATGGTGCGGGTCAATTAAATGAGTTTTCGCATTTTTTGTAAAGCAAGTTGCGCGTTTTTTTGAAGCATTTCGTTTGAACCATCAATAACCAGTCCCTTTTGGAATAGCTCGGACGCCTCTCTGTACTGAGCCTGCTCAAAGGCAACAATTCCCCAATCGTTGTAGGCCGCGCTAAGAACCGGATCGATTACAAGCGCCGCACGATAATGCTCAATCGCTTTTCCCCAATTTTTAGCGGCCGCGTATTCGAGCCCTAGATTGCAATGTGCGGCTGCGTAGTAGGAAACCAAATGCCGGGTAAAGAAATCCTGATGATTAATAGTGACGTAATCCCCCCGCATGGAATAGAGAGCCAAAAGTGTCTCAGCCCGCTCTGCCGATTGGACCCGCGAACCGTC
>JAYWEN010000022.1:0-6782 GCA_043779245.1 Elusimicrobiota bacterium
CAAGAGAAGCTCATGAAAGCAGGCCGAGATTCGCTTCAGGCGTCGATAGACGCGGCAACTCTTGGGAATCGATTAGGCGACGTATCGCATGCGATGCAATCGGTTGTAGAAGAAAACGGATTTTATGTTGTTCGCGAATACGGTGGTCATGGAATTGGTCGCGCGATGCACGAAGAGCCGCACGTTCCGTGCTACGGAACGCCAAAATCAGGGATGCGTCTCGTCGAAGGGTTGGTGCTTGCACTCGAAGTAATGGCCAATGCTGGGACCGCCGAGATCGATCACAAAAAGGACGGCTGGACGGTCGTAACCGCGGACGGAAGTTTGTCGGTGCATTATGAAAAGATGGTCGCCATCACGTCCAAAGGGACCGAAATATTAACGCCTCACGGCGATGAAAAGGGAAAATGACGAAAGAAGAAAAGATTGAAGTGGATGGTCGTGTTGTTGAAGCGTTCCCGAATGCGATGTTCAAAGTGGAAATTGATGGTGGCCATAGCGTGCTCGCTCACATTTCCGGAAAGATGCGCATGCATTACATTAAGATTTTGCCAGGAGATAAAGTAAAAGTAGAGTTGTCGCCGTACGATTTGACAAGAGGTCGCATCACGTTTAGGGAGAAGTAACATGAATGTTCGCGCATCCGTAAAACCCATTTGTGGAAAGTGCAAAGTCATCCGGCGCAAAGGCGTCGTGCGCGTGATTTGCAAAGAACCTCGACACAAACAGCGTCAAGGATAAGGAGACCGTCGCATGGCCCGAATTTCAGGAGTAGATTTACCTAAAGATAAACGCATTGATATCGCGATTGCCTATCTCTACGGCATTGGCCGGAAGATCGGCGGCGACATTATTACCGAAGCCCAGATTGATCCGGCGACGCGCGTCAAAAATTTGACCGAAGCAGAAGTGAATAAAATTAGTTCCATTATCCAAGCGCGCGAGCTCCGAGTCGAAGGTGATCTTCGCCGAGATATTCAGGCTAACGTCCGTCGACTCATTGAAATTGGAGCTTATCGCGGATTCCGGCATCGACGCAATTTGCCTTGCCGTGGACAGCGCACGAAAACGAATGCGCGTACTCGTCGAGGTCGTCGAAAGACAGTCGGCTCCGCACGCGCGGAAAAGCCGGCCACCGCCAAGCCCGCAGCGGCCGCGGGTAAATAAGGAGAATTTATGGCTGAAGAAAGACTACCACCTCCCAAGTCCTCAGACGCAAAATCAGGCGCAGCACCCGCCAAAGCGGGTGCCAACGTCAGCGCTGCACGCAAAAAGAAACTCTGGAAGAACGTGACCGTGGCTCGCGCCTACATTCAATCTTCATTTAATAACACGATTGTCTCCATCACCGATGAGCAGGGGCAAGTTATTGTTTGGGGCACAGCAGGAAGCTGCGGATTCAAAGGCACCAAAAAGGGAACTCCATTCGCTGCCCAAATCACAGCCGACACGGCTGCAAAAAAAGCGATCGAATACGGCGTCAAGCAAGTGCACGTTTTAGTGAAGGGACCGGGATCAGGCCGTGAAACAGCGATTCGAGGATTGCAAGGGGCTGGACTCACCATCCTCTCCATCCGCGACGTTACGCCAATTCCACACGACGGGTGCCGCCCGCCCAAACCACGGAGAGTATAAGAATGAGCCGATATATTGGACCCGTTTGCCGGTTGTGCCGCCGCGAAGGCACGAAACTCTTTTTAAAAGGCGAGAAGTGTTATAACGCATGCATCCTCGAAAAGGGCAAAAGAAAGTCAGCACCAGGCATGCACGTGAATCAGCGCGTGAAAGTCTCGGAATATGGCAGACGTCTGCGAGAAAAACAGAAAACGAAGCGCATCGCCGGCTTGACTGAAGAACAATTTAGAAATTACTTTGAGCGCGCCGAGAAAATGCCCGGTCTGACCGGTGAAAATCTTCTCCGCCTTCTCGAAACTCGTTTGGACAATGTCATTAAGCGCCTCGGCTTTGCTTTGTCGATGCCTCATGCCCGCCAACTCGTGCTGCACGGTCATGTGAGCGTCAATGACAAACGCGTCGACGTTGCTTCCTACGCAGTTCAGCCGGGCGACAAAATCGCTTTATCGGAAAAGGCCAAGCTCAATGGCGGCGTGCAGCAGGCGCTCCAGGCCTTGCCTAAACGCGGCGCGATGCCTTCTTGGATCGAAGTCAATGCTTCGCATGGAGCCGGAAAGATGCGCAGCTGGCCCAGCCGTGATGAAATGTCTTACCCGATCGATGAACAATTGATCGTCGAACTCTATTCGAAGTAAGGAGGCAGTTCAATGAAATTACGCGATTTGGTATTACCTCAGAGTCTGGAAACCGATCAGGATACACTGACCGATACGTTCGGCCGTTTTTACGCCGAGCCGTTTGAAAAGGGCTATGGTCACACGATTGGAAACTCTCTCCGACGAATTCTATTGTCCAGTCTTGAAGGCTGCGCGGTGGCGGCGGTAAAAATAGACAAAGTGACTCACGAATACGCGACGCTCAAAGGCGTCCGCGAAGATGTGGTCACCATACTCCTGAACCTAAAGCAACTTCGCTTTAAGCTGCATACGCCAGAGCCGGAAATTCTCAAGCTCTCTATCAAAGGTGAGCGGGTGGTTCGAGCCAAAGATATCGAAGCCAACGCCAACGTTGAAATTCTGACCCCCGATCTGCCGATCGCAACGCTTGATACAAACGGTGAGCTCACGATGCAGATGTGGGTCTGCCGTGGACGCGGCTATATCCCAGCGGATAAGCAAACCAAAGAAAATTATCCGGCGGACGCCTTGATGCTTGACGCGCTTTTTTCGCCCGTCATTAAAGTGCATTACGACGTGGAGAATTCTCGTGTAGGCCAAGTCACCGATTACGACCGCTTGATTCTCGATGTGTGGACCGATGGATCTGTCGCACCGGGCGACGCGATCGCTTACTCGGCCAAGATTCTCAAGGACAGCCTTTCGATCTTCATCACCTTTGAAGAAGAAGAGATTGTTCCTGTCCAGGAAGCCTCGACTTCAGCCGCAGCCGTTGGCGGCGTCGGCGGAGCCGATGTCGAACGCCTGCGCGAGCTGCTCAATCAGCCCGTGGACATCATCGAGCTTTCCGTACGCGCGTCGAACTGCCTCAAGGCCGCTAAGATCCGCACGATCGGAGACTTGGTCAGCAAGACCGATGAAGAACTGATTGGTTTTAAGAATTTCGGGAAGAAATCACTCGATGAAATTAAAGAGCGTCTGACGGAACTGAGTCTGAGCCTTGGGATGGACATCCCGGCCTTGACCGGTCAGCCCGCTCAGACCAACTCATAGACTTAAGCGGAGTCAAACTATGAATACTGGAGCCGGACGCAAACTCGGTCGTCCCACGGGGCATCGTTTTCAAATGCTTCGCAACATGGTGACGAGCCTTCTGCATTACGAGAAAATTGAAACCACCAAAGCCAAAGCGCGAGAAGCCTCCCGCATGGCCGAGCGACTGATCACCGTCGCCAAAGCCGGGGATTTAAATTCTCGTCGACGTGTCGCGCGGGATTTGAAAAATCCTTCCGTAAACGCTAAGCTATTCGACGTGATTGCTCCTCGCTACAAAGAACGCAAAGGCGGCTACACCCAGTTCATCCATCTGGGTCCACGGCTGTCGGATGGCGCGGAAATGGGAATCCTCAAGTTGGTCTCTTAGCCTCGCATGTTTAACTATCTCTTCAGCCTATTCAGCAATGATATGGGTATTGATCTGGGAACAGCCAATACCCTAGTCTACGTGAAAGGCCAAGGGATTGTTCTCCGCGAACCCTCGGTCGTCGCGATCGAAAAAGACACTCGCAATGTTCTGGCCATCGGTGTGGAAGCCAAGCGAATGCTCGGTAAAACGCCTGCCAATATCATTGCGGTTCGACCCTTGCGCAATGGCGTGATCGCTGATTTCGATGTGACCGAACGTATGATCCGATACTTTATTAAGAAAGTTCACAACCGGCGCAGCTTGCTGCATCCGCGCATTGTGATCGGTGTCCCTTCCGGAATCACGGAAGTGGAAAAACGTGCCGTCAGAGAATCCGCTCAACAAGCGGGCGCGCGTGAAGTGTATTTAATTGAAGAACCCATGGCCGCGGCGATTGGAGCCGATATTCCAATCAACGAACCCCGCGGACACATGATTGTGGATATGGGAGGCGGGACGACAGAAGTGGCCGTGGTCTCGCTCGGGGACATGGTGGTGTCCAAGTCTTTAGATGTGGCAGGCGACGAGTTGGACGAAGCCATCATTCAGTACTTCCGTCGGAAGTACAACCTTTTAGTCGGCGAAACATCCGCCGAAGACGTGAAGATAAAGATTGGATCGGTTTTTCCGCTGCCTGAAGAACAAGTAATGGAAGTCAAAGGCCGTGACCAGGTTACGGGGCTTCCCAAGACGGTCACGATTACCTCAGAAGAGGTGCGTCAGGCACTAGCGGATCCGATCAAATTGATCATTGAAGTCATTAAACAGACTCTGGAAGAAACACCGGCTGAACTAGCCGCCGATTTAGTGGACACCGGCATCGTGTTAGCGGGAGGCGGAGCGCTCTTGCGAGGGCTTCCGGACCTCTTGTCTCAAGAAACCGAATTGCCGGTTGTCATGGCTGCAGATCCTCTCACCTGCGTGGTGATGGGGACAGGGCGATATTTGGAAGAGTTGGACCAGATGCGGCGTGAACGCCGCGCTCTGCCACTGCACTAAAACGCTTTTCTTCCCGAGTCCGTTAAGAGGGGTTGGACCCTATGGACTGGGAACTCTACGAACGATATAGGTCTACGCTGCTTCTGGCAGGTCTCCTACTTTTTTCCGCTCTCCTCCTAGCATTCCAAAAAACATCGCCTGTACAGCACGTTCGTGCCTTCTTGGTGCGCTTTGCATTGCCACCTCAGCGCTTTGTGTCACAAATGAAGGCGTCTCCTGTCTCGTCGAGCTCAGCCAATACGCCAGGGTCTGAGGTTCAGCCTGCCGATGAGGCCACCTTGATGCGATCCGCGGAGCTGGCGATTAGTGAAGAAAGTGAAGACCGCCGAAAAGTTAAGCTATTAACCGAAGAAAACAACCGCCTGCGAGACATTCTTCAATTGAAGAAAATCAAATGGCCCAAAGCGATTATTGCTCAGGTTGCGGGTCGCGATCCACAGCGCTGGTTTCAAGAGATCGTTTTAGACAAAGGGAAGGAAGATGGATTGGATTTGGATTTGCCGGTGCTGGCCATCGTCGATGGACGGGAAACATTGGTCGGCCGTATTGTGGAAGCCTCCGCTCATGTATCCAAGGTGATGCTCCTTCAAGATTCGCTGAGTGCGGTGGCGGCGTCGGTGGTGGGTGACCGCGGTGAAGACGGCGTCGCGGAAGGCACGAATACACATGATCTATTGCTGAAGTTTCTGGATCGCGGTAGCCAAGTGAAGATAGGCGATCTCGTGGTTACCTCCGGCCTTGGAAAAGCATTTCCCGCCGGAGTTCCCATCGGCTGGATCGAAGACGTTGAGCCCGATCCTCGCCAGCTTTTCTTGCAATCCAAACTGAGGCCGGCCGCACGGTCCAATCAACTGCGCACCGTTTTGGTGCTCGCCCCATGAAGCGAACGCTTTATTACGTGGTCACTCTCTGGCTTATTTTGTGGGCACAAGTGGTAAGCAACCACCTGCTCGGGGGGACTCTTTTTTCAGTGCAATGGATTCTTCTCTGTGTGCTTCACTTTGGATTACGCCGCGGACCTTGGGTGGGGGAATGCATGGGTTTTGTGTGGGGACTTTTTATTGATGCCTCTTCGCTTGGCCTCTTGGGGCTGCATGCTATCCTCTACTCGCTTGCAGGGTACGCAGCCGGAATGTTTCGACGACAACTCGATTCCTCGAAGATTTTTACTCAGACCATCCTCACGTGGATGGCGTCGGTTGTCTATTTCAGCGTCTATATGATCATCGGCCGGTTTTTCTCTATCGAAGAAGGTCCATTCCATTGGTCGCTACTCACGATCCCGGTGATGAACGCTCTTTTTGCTCCGCTCGTATTCCGGATGCTCGAGATGTGGGCGCTCGCCTGGGATATGCAGCCCGAAGAGCGATCGTGATGCGGAGCCTGAGGTAATGGTTTTTTCAGCCGGATCGTCCCAGCAATCCATGCGTGCCGATCGCACACGTGTGTTGTCGCTTTTTGCCGTGACAGCCCTTCTTCTGTGCTTCGTGCGCTTGGGTTATCTCCAGCTGATCCGCGGCCGCGCTTTTGCCCGCGCCTCCGAAAACAATCACACTCAGATACTCGTAGAACGTGCGCCGCGCGGCCGAATCATGGACCGCAACGGAGTGCTCTTGGCTGACGATCAACCCGTTTTTGTCGCGCTTTTTTCGCCTCTGGGCTTGGATTCTACCGCCTTTGAGCCGCTCGCTCACCGGCTGTCTGACATATTGAACATTCAAGGACCGGAGCTGCAAAAACGCATCTTTGCCGCGGTGCGTGCGAAATCGATGATGCGCATTTCCGATCGTCTGAGCCGCGATCAGGCGTTTCAAGTTCTGCAGGATAGAATTCATTTGCCCGGAATCTCGCTCACAATCGAAGAGCAACGGTACTATCCCAAAGGTGATTTGGCCTCGCACGTGTTGGGGTATGTCGGCGAAATCACTGACGACGAATTGGAGCATTTCGCGGAGCAGGGCTATCATGGCGGCGATTGGATCGGGAAATCGGGGCTTGAGCGACTCTATGATCCTTCGCTGCACGGACAAGACGGAGGATTTCTGATCGAGGTGGACGCGCGCGGC
>JAYWEN010000023.1:0-4555 GCA_043779245.1 Elusimicrobiota bacterium
GGAAAATGCTCGATAAGGTTCGAATACGCGATCGAAATGACGAAGATGGTCACGGCAGTCATAAGGACGAGGAAGGGCGATAAGTGCGCGTGAATCCCAAGGGCACGAAAGGCTTCGTCGGGACCGTATGCGGATGAAGACAATCCGTCAGCACCAAGTCCGACCCAGGCGAGAAACGCGACGAGCGAGACATGTTGGAAAATTTGCGGATCTTTAATGTCGCGGGGCTTTCCTAAAACAAGCTGCTTGAATTTGTCAACCATGGCAGGACTCCTCGAGAACCAATAAAAAAAAGCAATAGAGCAAGCTCTATCGCTTAGTCTCCAATTATATAAGCTTCCGGGGTTAGCTGTCGGACTCGGGCTCATCGCCCTACCACGTGAAGTGGATTCGCCCCTAGGCCAGGTCAGCCTTTATTTTGGGTCCCCCGTCCTGCCTGGTGTATCGCAGGTTCAGCAATGTCGAGGATCATAGCAAACGTTGCTGGGCCGTCAAGCCTTGGGTGTTGAACCGAGTTCGAGATCCAGCAGCTGAAGAAGGTCGGCGGTGAGCTTTTCCAATCGATCGGATTCGTCCTGGATTTCCTGCATAAGGGCTTTCTGAGATTTTTCCGAAAGCGGCGTGGTCGGACGCGTCACTTCTTGAACTCTTCGAGACAAGCGTCTCAAGGGGTCTCGCAGGTCATACGAAAATGAGGTGAGAAGGAGGTTGCGCAAACGCTGCGTCTCAATCTCAGCGGTGGCGCGGCCCGCCTCCTCCGACATTTTTGTGCTTTCAAGCGCGCCACCAATTTCCCCCGCCAGTGTTTCCAAAAGTTGATACTGCTCCGGATCCTGAAAGAACGATACATCGTGAGGCTTAATCGCCAGGACTCCGACAGGTTGATGCACACCTTTTAGCGGCAAGTACAAGGCACCCAAGCTGGCCAAGGTATCGGTGCCCGTACCGGCCGGTTCTGCTCGGAGCATGACCCACTCCACTGCGCCAAGGGTTTCCGGGGTAAGGCCGAATTTAGCCGAGTTGCCTGCCGCCACGTGCACTTCCTCCTTCCCAACTTTCACAAAGAGAAGGATCGGTAGACCGTAAAATTCGGATAAATGCTTCCAAGCCAGTTGGAGAAGCGCTTTAGGATCCGGGGTTTCTGAGAGCATTCGACTGAACCGGTAGAGCATCCGGGTCCGCCCTTCACGCTTCTGCAAGGCCTCCGCTTGTTGAGAAAGACGCCCAGTGAGAGTGCTAATAAGAAGTCCGACACCGAACATCACTAGAAACGTGAACAAATATTGGGTGTCCGATACCGCAAAAGTCAGAAACGGCGGTACGAAGAAAAAGTCAAACGCGAGCACGCTCAAGACGGCCGCCACGAGGGCTGGTCTTTTGCCGAGTCGATAGGCAACTCCCATCATGCCTAAGAGATAAACCATCACGAGATTCACACGATCGAGGTAATGAAAAAGCGGCCAATTAATGAGCGTACACAAGGTCACGCCCCCCACCGCAAAACCGATATCCGCCAAACGGATCTGAGGCGGCTTTTCCAAGACGCGTCGGGAGCCAAATTCTGTTCCGACTCCGGAAATGATGTAGAGATCGATGTCGCCGCCCCGCCTCGCCACTTCGTTGACCACCGATCCGAATAACCATTCGCGCCAACGGGCGCGGGCCGGTTTGCCAAGAATTATTTTGGTGGCCCCTTGCGCCTTGGCAAAACGCAGGAGCTCGTCGACGATATGCGTTCCGCTTAAGGTGATCGTTTCCCCTCCTAATTGCTCAGCGAGCTTAAAGGTGTTGATCAGTCGATCTTTGGTTTCGGCTGCCTGTTCGAGAGACCCCGGCGTCTCAATATGCACGGCGGTCCATTCCGCCTGCAGACTGCTCGCCAGACGTGCCGTCGCACGCACAAGCCTGGGAGACATGGGACTTCCCGTGACACTGACAAGGAGCCGCTCGCGAACCAAGGAAGGTCCCGAATCGGCTACCCGTTCAGCGGCATGGCGAAGTGCTAACTCGCGCAGAGCTTTTAAGTTGGAAGGTTTAAAGAAATTCTCCGAGGCACGCTCCGCTTGATCCCCGCGGTACACTTTCCCGTCCTTGAGACGTTTGAGGAGGTCTTCAGGGGATATATCGACGAGCTCTAGGTCGTGAGTTCTCTGAAGAAACGTGTCCGGCACGGTTTCGCGCACCACAACCCCGGTGACCTGGGCCACTTTGTCATTCAGACTTTCCCAATGCTGCACATTCAACGTCGTATACACGCTGATACCGGCGTCAAGAAGCTCCTCGATATCTTGCCAGCGTTTCGGATGCCGAGAACACGGAGCATTGGTGTGGGCGAGTTCATCCACGAGGATCAGTTCGGGTTTTAGGGCTAGCGCGGCATCAATATCAAACTCTTGAAGGGCGAACCCTTTGTATTCGACGGTCTTGCGCGGAAGAACGGTTAGGCCATCGAGAAGAGCTGCAGTCTCGCTGCGGCCATGGGTTTCCACAATACCCACGACAACCTCGACATTTTCTTTTTTACGTTGCCGCGCCGCTTCGAGCATCGCGTAAGTTTTGCCGACTCCTGCGTTGGCACCAAAAAAAAGCTTGAGTCGACCGCGACGTGAATCGGGATCTTCCGCTTGGGCAAGCTTAAGTAGACGTTCAGGATTTGGACGTTCGTCGACCATGAGATTTACCGTGAGCCCGATTGGATCACCAGGCCTCCAATCACAATCACGGCTAGACCAAGCCACGTCGAACCTGGGATGGTCTCTCGAAACACAAATCGTCCGGCCAGAACGCTAACAACAGCAAAAATGGCGACATACACTCCCAAGAGTTTAGAAAAATCCCAGCGGACCATATTTACGAGGAGTCCATAGCTCCCAAGTGCCAGAAAGCCGAGAACTATGTATAGAACACCCTGGGCTCTCAATCCCCGTCTAATCAGAGCATCACCGCCCACTTCTAAAATCGCAGAAGCAATGAATATAGTCCACGCGCTAGGTGTCACGCCTTTAATGATACTCGATCCAATCCTCTCCAGTGGTAACGCCCTTATAGCGTGAAAAGCCGGGCACTAAAAGATTTCTGGTTTCAAAAGCGCGACAAGAAGATAGACGAACAGGACAATAGATGTCACCGCCCCTATCCAATAGATTCCGGTCATGAGATTCTCCTTTTACAGCCTTTCAAACAACGTGATCATGGCGAAGGATAGCCCGAACAAAAGAGCCGCGAGTCCAACAAAAACAAGATCCATCATTGAAGTACTCCTTCTAAATCCAAGTTTAACTCCAAAACATTGACAACCGGCTCGCCGAGAAGACCTAAGAACCGCCCTTGCGTATGTTTGAGAATAAGTTCTTGAACCATTGACTGAGGGACTCTCCGAACTCTCGATATGCGACTCACCTGATACTGAGCCGAAGCCGGAGAGATATGCGGATCAAGTCCACTTCCAGAGGCCGTCACTAAATCCACGGGGATCGGGGTCGTGTTACCGGGATCCGCCTTATGCAGCGCATCGATACGGTCCTGAATGGCTTTGAACAAAGCGGGATTCGTGGGACATAAATTCGAACCCGAGGACGATGCCGCGTTATACGGCATGGGGCTTGTGGCTGAAAGTCGCGACCAAAAGAATTTGGGATCGTCGAACGATTGGCCGATCAAATGAGAGCCGACGGCTTTGCCCTCCTTATTGAAGATCAGACTTCCGTTGGCCTGTTTCGGAAATAACAACTGGGCCAACCCCGTGATGGCATACGGATAGAGGAGACCTGTCCAAATTGTCATGACGATGGTGGATGCCAGAGCAATCTTGAATTGTTTAAACATGTATATCCCCTTACGCGAGATGGATGGCGACGAGCAACATATCGATCGCTTTGATACCGATGAATGGGGTAATAATTCCCCCTAACCCATAAATAAGAAAGTTATCCCGTAACAATTGGGTCGCCCCAATGGCGCGGTATTTCACACCCTTCAGGGCAAGCGGTATGAGGAAAATAATGATGATTGCGTTAAAAATAACAGCCGACATAATCGCCGAGGCCGGCGTTGCCAGGTGCATGATGTTGAGCACTTTGAGGGCGGGATAAGTCCCGGCAAAAGCCGCGGGGATAATCGCGAAATACTTCGAGACATCGTTGGAGATGCTAAAAGTTGTCAGCGCCCCGCGCGTAATCAGCAATTGCTTTCCAATTTCAACGATTTCAATAAGTTTGGTTGGATTGGAATCTAAGTCGACCATATTTCCGGCTTCTTTAGCCGCTTGCGTTCCCGTGTTCATGGCCACAGCGACATCGGCCTGAGCCAGCGCGGGAGCGTCATTGGTTCCATCCCCCGTCATCGCCACAAGGCGCCCGCCCATTTGTGTGTCACGTATCAATTTGAGTTTCGTCTCGGGCGTGGCTTGCGCCAAGAAATCATCGACTCCGGCTTCAGCGGCAATGGCGGCAGCCGTCAGTGGATTATCGCCAGTGATCATGATGGTTTTGATTCCCATTTTTCTGAGTTCCTCGAACCGTTCTTTAATTCCCCCCTTCACAATATCCTTCAAATG
>JAYWEN010000024.1:0-3278 GCA_043779245.1 Elusimicrobiota bacterium
CCATCTTCGTGATTTCTGCGACGTCTTTTCCTTCTTCCACATACGCTTCTACAATCGCATCAAGAACTTCATAAGGCGGCAGGCTATCTTGATCCTTCTGATTCGGCCTCAGCTCGGCTGAGGGTGGTTTAGTGAACGTGTCTTCCGGAATCACTTCGCGCTCTTGGTTAAGAAGGCGACCCACCTTGTACACGATTGTTTTGAGTACGTCTGAAATAATCGCGAGTCCGCCGTTCATGTCTCCGTAGAGGGTGCAATATCCCATTGACACTTCCGATTTATTGCCAGTGGTGAGCAACAGCATTCCAAATTTGTTGGAAAGGGCCATGAGCAGTGTGCCACGAATGCGCGCTTGAAGGTTTTCTTCTGTCACGTCCGGGGCACGCTTGGCAAATGCATGACGCAGCGACGTTTTGTACGTTTTAAAAATCGAGGAAATCGGAATAGAAAGAAGCTTTATTTTCAGACGTTTGGCCAATTCTTCGGCATCGGTGACGCTCCCTCTAGACGAATAGGGCGATGGCATCGAAATCCCTAGGACATTTTCAGGGCCCAGTGCTTCTACCGCAAGCGCGGCGGTCACGGCCGAATCCACACCTCCGCTCAATCCCAAGACTACTTTTTGGAAATTACTTTTCTGAGCGTAATCTTTGAGGCCCATGACGAGCGCGGCACGAATTTGTTCTATGTCCGTATCCGCGCGCCACGGATGAACCCTCTTAGACGTTGTGTCGACCACGACAAAGTCTTCTTGGAATCCTTTGGCTTGTGCGATGAGTTCCCCATGAGCGTTCATCGCGAGGCTGTGCCCGTCGAAGAGAACTTCATCGTTGCCTCCGACCTGGTTCACAAAAATGAAGGGTTTATGCCAGCGGTTCACGTGATGGCTGATCAAGTCATAACGAAGCTGCGTTTTGTGGCGGTGAAAAGGCGATGCCGAAATATTGATGAAAAGGTCACAGCCCTTTTTAGCCAACGTGGCAATGGGGTCGCGCCGGTAAGGCGATTCGGGCCACAGTTCAGGGACATGCCACATGTCTTCGCAGATGGTCAAACCGATCCGTTTGCCCAGCAGAGCGAAAGGCTCATTGGAAATAGCTGAAGCGAAATGGCGGGTTTCATCGAAAACGTCGTAGTTGGGTAATAGGGTCTTGGCTCGAATCGCCACGATGCGTCGGTTGGACAATACGGCCGCTGCATTGACCAGGGCTTTTTCACCATGAACCGTATTGATATCCACGAACCCCACGATCACTGCCGGTTTCGTGACCGTTTTGGCCAATTCTTTGAGGGCTTGGACGTTTTTCTCTACAAAGTGGGACTGTTCAACCAAATCGCGAGGAGGATAGCCAGTGATGCAAAGTTCAGGAAAAACAATCAGATCCGCTTTTTGCTTCTGAGCGCGTTTGATCCAGGTTTGGATTTTGCGGACATTCCCGCGAATGTCACCTACGGTCGGATTGATCTGTCCCATAACGATTTTCATAAGGGCCATTATATGTTGCGATGTGGGGTTAGGAAAGCATCAAAGTCTGGGCCAAATGGGGCCTGTATCAAAGTTCAAATTTCTATTGCAATCACGTAGCGTTTCGGTTAGGAAATAACGTGCCCTTCGACGTTGCTCAGGGCTATCGTAAGTGGAGCGGAGCGGAATCGAAACAATGCGTTATTGGATTTGGTGGAACGATATTGCGCAGGGCCCTTTTGAGCTTGATGAATTAAGCTCACTCCGGGCACTCAGTGAAGACCTGCTTCTTTGCATGGAAGGCCGGGAGGAATGGATTCCCGCGGGTCGGGTGGCCGATTTATCTCCGGCGATTGAACAGCTCAAGTCTCGACGGTCAGCTCCTCTGTCGCCGCCCCCTCCTCCGCCAAACCGGCCGCCGTCACTTACTCCCTTGCAAGGCGAATTCTTTACAGAACCTCCCGAGCAGCAAACATTGCTAGAGTCTGAGGACGCGCCGAAAGGTCCTTACTCCTACCGACCCATCACAATCGAGTCCAGCGGCTCGGCCATCTATTTGTCGGGCCAAGCGAAAACACCTTTCCATTTCGTTCACCAGCCCTTTGTGTCAGCCCCCGCGGTCGTGGAGATGCCGGTCATCGAAGCGCCGAAGGTCACATTCCAGCCACAACCGATCATTACAGAATCCCCCGTCTTAAAAGAAGAGTGGAATCTTGAAGAGCGTGTCGCTCTATCGCCCGCCATTCCCCTTGAGGTTTTGAGCGAACAACCGACGATGTCAGCGGTCGATCCCATTCCACAAGTGCTTCCGGAAGTGGAAACTAAGCCGGAGCGTAAACTCGAATGGATGCCCTGGATCTTAGGCGTGGTTTTTGCCATCGGGGCGCTAGGAAGCGCCGGGTATTGGATTATGGACCGGGCGAGCACGAGGTCTGCCATTACAGAAGCCAATCGCTTGGAATCACCTAAAGCGAGGCAACTCCCTTTGGTCAACCTCACACCCATTTCTCCTAAGGCCGTGGGTACAACCCAAGCCCCAGTGAAACATTACTTTCAAGATGGCGTGAAGGCCGTTCCCCTCAAAATCGCAAATTCGACTGTCAGGAAATCAAAAAACGCGGCGCTGAAAATGAAGGCGATCGTCAAACATGCGATCCCCACAAAGGCCCCAGCGCCTGCTCCGATGGCAGAGCGCGTTCAAACAAAAGTTGTGCCGCCCACTGTACTTCCAGGCCTTTCGTCTTTGCGTCCGAGAGTCAATGAAGAGACCCCTTCGGCCCCGAATTCTATTTTGTCGGACCAATGGAAGGGCAAACAAAATGAGGCGATCGCCGTTGTGATGAACAAGACACTTCCGAAAACAAAAGTGACGATTGGAAGCCAAGCCAAAGCTCTTTTGCAAGAGATGCATGAGAAAGAATTAATTCACGCTGCTGAGACTGGCGAACGGTTATTCTTACCCGACAAACTCATTTGGGCGGCGCTTCAGGAAGATGGTGCCCGATATCGGGTCTACCTTAATTTTATCGCCTGGCAAGCCAATGGCGAGCGGATTCAAACGAAGTCCTATCAGTTTCTCGCTGACTTAAAACGCAAAGACGTTAAGGCTGACGACGAGCCGACCCGCATCGATATTTTGTCACAGCCGGCGGAGTTGACGTTCAAACACAATCCCATGGCGACCGACATTGATTCCATCCTAGGGGGTGTCGATACGTACAACAAACATCAAGTCGAACTCATCATCGTCAAGAAGAATCGGAAGAATAAAGCGGAGCGGACAAAAATCGATGATGCACTGGCAGCCTCCAAA
>JAYWEN010000025.1:0-2275 GCA_043779245.1 Elusimicrobiota bacterium
TCGGTGGGATCTCGCAAATCACTCTCCTTGAAAAGGATCAGGCGTTTATTCAAATGGGAAAAACGTTGGCCGCTTCATCGCCGGCTCAATCCCTGTCGAGAGCGACGTGGCTTGCCGCAAACCTCGAATCGAGTCCGCCGTTTACACCGCATGATCTAGTGATTGCTTCCTACGCTCTTTCGGAACTTTCCAACGATGGAAGAGCAGCCGTTTTGAAAAAAGCCTGGGCAGCCACAGGTAAAGCGCTTTTGCTCGTTGAACCTGGGACACCCAGAGGCTTTAGCCAACTGCGCGAGATGCGCCAGACGCTCCTGTCGCTCGGAGCCCATATCCTGGCTCCCTGCCCGCATGCGCTCGAATGCCCGATGGCACCCCACGATTGGTGCCACTTTTCGGCGCGCGTCGAACGAACCAAATTACATCGCTATCTCAAATCAGGCGATTTAGGATACGAGGATGAAAAGTTTGCGTATCTTGTCGTCTCGAAAGTTCCACCTGTTTCCAAACTGCCCGTTGTTCCCGATCGCATCATCCGGCACCCGCAGTATTCTCCACGAACCGTGGAGCTAACTCTGTGCGCGACCGATGGAACTCAAAAGCAGGTCGCAGTCCGAAAGAGCGAAGGAGAAGCGTACAAACGAGCTAGAAAAGCCGACTGGGGAGATGCGATTAATGGCGTGAGATCCAATCCATAGTACACCGCAAGTCATTCAGCTGAATCTGAAGGGGATCATAGAGACTAACGTGATCTACGGTTGCCAAACGACCGTCTTATTTTTGCCTGTCCTCTTGGCTTGATAGAGCGCTTGGTCGGCCGCGGAAAGAAGGCCGTTCTTCGTTTTGACACCGTGGTCCAGAAATGGATAGGTCGCCAACCCAATACTTAAAGTGACATGAACCGAAACCATCCCCGATAAAAAAGGATATCCCGCAACAGCTTTCAAGATACGATTAGCCAACAGCAGCGCCGCTTCTCTTTCCGTATGGGGCATGATAATGAGAAACTCTTCCCCACCATAACGTCCAACCACATCCGTTTGGCGAACGCCCTCGCGAATGAGCCGGGCTATTGTCACCAGGACTTGGTCTCCAAAAGGATGACCATAGCGATCATTAACCTCCTTGAAATCGTCGATGTCCAGCATCAGGCAAGTCAACGCAGTGGTATAGCGATCCGACCGCTCGACTTCCTTTGCCAATTGTTCATGGAGATATCGATGATTGAAAATCTCGGTAAGTCCATCGGTAATCGAAAGGTCTCTAAGATCTTCATTGCGCCGACCTACCGCGTATCCGGAGAGGCTAAAAGCGATCACAGTCCCGACGGTCATGTAGATGTAGTAATAGCTTGCCGAGTTCCATTCGAACGCAAGTGTCGAGATCAAGCCACCCTGCGGCCGCACAAGAACTGACCAGACCAAAGAACCCAGCGGAGCGCCCAGGCCTATAAGGATGCCCACTAGGGCATACCGTATGTGAGATCGCATCGCCGTCTCTCCCGTGTTCCCGCTTATCAGTTAAGAACCATTTCAGCGACGTTTAACTTTCCTTTTTTCCAGACCCTCTCTAAGGCCTGGACGGCATCGGGGTCGAACAACCGGCCGGAGTCTGACTTTATCAATTGGATCGCTTCTTCATGCCTGGAAGCCTTGCGGTAGGGACGATCTGAGGTCAACGCGTCATAGGCGTCTGCCACGGACAAGATGCGTGCGCCGATCGGGATCAGCGAACCCGCCAGTTTATCCGGATAGCCGGAACCGTCAAAATGCTCATGGTGGTGCCGCACCAGGACGGCCGCCATAGTTAGAAACGGAATATCTTGGAGAATGCGGCTTCCTTCCTCAGGATGGCGCATGGCCTGTCGTTTTTCCTCTGGAGTGAGAGTGCCGGACTTGCGCAGGATCGCATCCGGCATTCCCATTTTTCCCAGATCATGCAGCAGCCCGGCCCGTTCAATGATAGTTGTGGCTTCTTCATCCATTCCCATCTCTTGCGCGATGACTGCTGCGTAACGCGCTGTGCGGCGGGAATGGCCTTCCGTATAGGGATCGCGACATTCCAAAGCGCGGGCGAGAACCTCGAGCGTCTGGCAGAAACTGCGCTCGAGGGCCTCTTGGGATTTCCGCTGCATCTCGCCTATGCTGCCCGCGATCAAGCCGCCGCCGGTCAGACCCGCAAGCTCCAAAAGAGGCAGTCTCGGAGTGCTCCCCTCAATCCAATGCAAGAAAAACAAACTAGCGGTGAGGACCATCATGCGAACAAGGCCGACGGCAAG
>JAYWEN010000026.1:0-2411 GCA_043779245.1 Elusimicrobiota bacterium
TAGGGAAGATTCTGCGACGATAGCCAGTCAGTCATTTGGTGGTCTAAGGGCGTGGGGCCGACATAGGCGTCGACGATTACGAATACGCACTTTAATGTAGGTCGGGAGGTTAAATAGCCTTCGATCATGGCTTTCCAGCCTTCGCGCGATGTGTGTGAGCCCGACGCATACCCGTAGCCGGGTAAGTCCACCAACCAGCCACTGTTTTCTGCCCCAAACACGTTTATCATGCGGGTGCGACCTGGAGTTTTTGAGACGCGAGCCAAGCCATGGTGTCCGCAGAGCGCATTGAGCGTGGAGCTTTTACCCACATTGGATCGGCCGACAAAGGCGACTTCGGACGTCGAGGGCGGAAGGGTTCGTGCATCTGTAGCGGAATAAAGATATTGCATCGCACGAAGGGGTTGATTCATGGCCTATCTCACCAGTGAAACTTTTGCTTTAAGCGTTCAGTTTCATCAGATTTCTCGATAATTGGCGAATAGCCTAGCTTGCGTAATGTCTTGGCGATCCGGTCCAGGTCTCGGTCGTTGAGGATGGAGAGTTGATCGCCAATTTGTTTGCGAAAAATATCTTTGAGGGTCCGTTGGGAGCGGAGTTCAAGCATGAGCATGGGATCGTCCACTTGGAGGTATGCGCCTGCGATGCCCAGTTTAATGTGTCCATGTTTCTGCGAGATCTCATCGATAAATTGCAGAACAATCGTCGGGATATCAAAAGCGGCGTTTGTGCGTAAGAACTGAACCATGTCTTCTCGTGTCATGCCTTCATCGAGCGCTTCGCGAAGAGACGTCTTGGTTAACGCAAACGAATTGACACCCTTGAGGACGGCGATTTTAAAAAGCTGCGTGATCAGATCTGGGCGCAACCTGGGGGATACGCTGATCTCAAGATTTGGAAGGACGCGGAATTTCGTTTCTGTTTGAACGGGTGGGAGAGGCTCAAAACGTCCGCTGTTTTTGTCTAAGTACTGCCGGCCCCAATGGGTCAGGCGAACGTGGGTCACTGTCCAGCCTGTCTTCCGTGCGCGCCCCACCCCCACATCGACAAGACCGAGCCACGCGAGGCATTCCGCGGTCATATTGCTGAGGGTGTTTTCAGCATCTAAGTCGGGCGAGAATTCTTTTCTGGCCCAACGATCGTTGTCATAAAATGCATTGGGTTTATGACTGCCCGTGTCTACCCGCTTCCAGCCCGAGGCAAAAACGCGCTCCGCAAATTCTGTGTAAGTGATCCATTGCTGTGTTGGCAGTTCTTCTAAAATTTTAAGAACGATCAGCCGTTTAGCTTTGAGTGTTTTATCGATGCGTCCTTCCGAACTGCGCCGGCTGTCGCACATGGCGGAGGATTCCTGCCATGTTTCCCCATCGCGCCAATGAACAATCACTTTGCTCATAGACTCGGCGGGATTTGCGTCAAGTGTTTGAGTCGTCTTTTTGATCAGCTGTCCAAAGAACGCATCCATCGAGTGATTAATAAAGAGTCCGTAGTTTTCTTCTGGCACGCCGAGCGCTTTGAGAAAGGCGCGAAGCTGATGCCGGAGCGGAATATCGTTGTGCGTAAATTGGAGCCGTCCGCTGGCCTGGTAGGCGGTAAAGAGTTGGATATCCGAAAGAAGACGTAAGCCAAAGGTCCTCAGCTCCGCGGGAACGCTTGTGGCGATCTCGAAATGTTTAGAGGGTGTCTTCCCCTTCACGAGGGCGAGCACGTCTGACGGGATGACAAAGCAGGCGGGGTTCGGCCACTGATTTGGGAAGATGAGACCCTCCGCGTACAAACGCTCTAGCGGGACTGTGCGATCCAAGTGTCCGGGCTGCATGAGAGCGGCACCACCGGCATGGCGCAGCGCCTTAACGTCCAAGATGCCATCGGCTCGAACAAACGATTTCCATAGTTGCTGCTCGGATTCCGACAAGGCTTCTAAGAATGGCTGAATCGTTGAAGGTTCGAGCCACTTGGTTCTGAGCTGTTGAATCCAGAAATGCTTGGAGCCTTGGCTTTTTCCTAGGCTTGCACCGAGATCGGCCGCGTACGCGGCCGATTGTTTTGAGAATAAATTGGCCATGGTGGACTTCTCTGCTGGCGTCAGTGACACGAACCGCGCATATTCTCTGGGCACGCGCAGGACGTGGACCCCTTCTTCGGTCGTATCATCGAACACGAGATATTGTTCCTTCAAGTGCGCGATGGAGGCGGCGGCATCCGGCATCCGCTCGAGAAGCTCTTCTTCGGTCGCTTCCCCGGCCTGGCTAAATAGATAGCGCAGAACATGCCTTTCGGTAGGCGAAAGCTCGGCAAATATTTTTCGGGTCCGTTCAGAGTTGTCGAGCCGTTGAAGTAACTTCTTAGTGTCTGATGATTCTGCTTTGAGGTGAAGGCGTTTGCGTAATGTGTCAAGGCCCTCTACGGAA
>JAYWEN010000027.1:0-2887 GCA_043779245.1 Elusimicrobiota bacterium
AACGATTTCTTCGTTCACGGATGTGCAGACCACCGCCGGATAGCCCCGGTAGTTCAAAAACGAAGGCGTGGCTCCATGCTCCTTCATCATCTTGGCGGCCATCGCATCCACATCCTTCGTGGTCATTCCGGCCTCTGTAAATGCTTTCAGAGCCATCAATATTTGCGCGGACACCTGTCCTGCTTTTCTTAAAAAATCTATTTCTCTCGAGCTCTTGAGTTCAATACGCGACGTCTGGGCCACAATTCTTCCTTAAGGTTGCCCGCAGATCTGTGCCACTTCTTCGGCAACATCTTGGACAGAAAGCGACGCGTGCAAAATTTTTAAATTCCCCTTCTTCTTAAAATATTCAAGAAGAGGTTCCGTGGATTCTCGATACACTTCAAGTCGTTTGCGAATGGATTCCGGTTGATCATCCGAGCGAATGATGAGAGGTGCCCCGCACTTATCGCAGATCCCTTCGACTTTAGGCCGTTGGGATACCAAGTTGTACGTGGTCGCGCATTGGCTGCACACGCGGCGCATGCCCATACGTTCGACGACAACACCCGTATCAACATCAAAGTAAAGAACAGAATCTAACGGCGTTTTTGATTTTGTCAAAAACACATCCAAAGCCCTGGCTTGAACCAGACTCCTTGGATAGCCATCCAAAATAAATCCTTTTTTACAGTCGTCTTCTTTGAGCCGTTCGCTCACCACGGCATTGGTCAAGGGATCCGGGACCAGAAGACCTGAGTTTACAAATTGTGAGACCTGTTTGCCCATCGCTGATTCTTTGCCGATGGCGGCCCGAAAGATAGCCCCGGTGGCGATCGCTGGAATCCCGAGCGTCTGACTGACCAGGACAGCTTGCGTTCCTTTACCGGCGCCTGGAGGTCCTAAAAAAACAAACCGTCGCGGCATCTAAATCAGGATCCGACGTTAAACCAACGCCCCTTAAAACCGCCGCCGCCTTTAAAGAATCCATCATAATGACGCATGATCAAATGAGACTGAATCTGTCCCACCGTATCCAGCGCCACCCCGACGACAATGAGCAGTGCGGTTCCACCGAAAAAAAACGGCGCATTCATCATTTTTCGCAAATAGTCGGGAAGGACTGCAATCGCGGCCACAAACAAGGCGCCCCCAAGAGTGATCTTTTCCAAAATAGTTTGAATATACTGAGCAGTCGCCTCACCCGGTCTGATTCCCGGGATAAAGCCGCCCCATTTACGCAAATTGTCCGCGAGATCATTGGGATTAAACTGCACCGAGTTATAAAAATAGCAAAAGAAAATAATCAAACCGGCATAAAAGGCTTCATACGCCCAGCTACCGCGCTGTTCGAGTTGGGCAATTTTCGACGCCCAAGGAGAATGTGGGAAAAATGCCGCGACCGTCATGGGTACTGCCAACAAAGAAACAGCAAAAATTACCGCGATCACGCCGGATTGATCCACTTTAAGCGGTAGGTATGTGCTCGCACCCCCGTACATTTTCCTACCTACAACACGCTTCGCATACTGCACCGGAATTTTTCGTTGCGCGGTCTCTACCCAGACGACTAGACCCGTGACAACAACCACTAACGCAACAAGTAAAAGAGCTTTAAACAGAGAAAATTCGTCGATGCGAACAAGCCGCACGAGATCGGCGATGGCCCCCGGCATACGATCGACGATTCCCGAGAAAATGATCAATGACACGCCGTTC
The DNA here is from genome assembly GCA_043779245.1 of Elusimicrobiota bacterium. Classification (GTDB taxonomy): domain Bacteria; phylum Elusimicrobiota; class Elusimicrobia; order 2-01-FULL-59-12; family 2-01-FULL-59-12; genus JANLWZ01. Next base: position 1,699 of record JAYWEN010000027.1, read on the forward strand.
CCAATCCCACGCTCTGTAATTTGTTCTCCCAACCACATGATAAAGACCGAGCCTGTAGTCAGCGTTAATACCGTGAGTGCGATCCACCCAGCTGAAGGATCAATGACAATCGGGACACCGCCTGGTGCAGTCATCTTGGAAATGGTCAATGTCAGTCCAAAGGATTGAAGTCCGCCCAATGCCAACGTCAAATAACGTGTGATCTGATTAAGGCGCTTCCGGCCTTGTTCGCCTTCTTTGGCTAGACGATCCAAATAAGGGATGACATGGGCTCCTTGCAGCAGACTAATGATAATAGACGCATTGATGTATGGCCCAACACCCATCGCAAAAATAGCCAATCGCCCCATCGCGCCGCCAGAAAATACGTTTAGGAAGCCAAGGAGCGTATTTTGTTGGGCCGCAAAAAAACCTTTGAGCGCATCAGCGTTCACACCGGGCACTGGGATCGTCGCACCAACTCGGTAGGCGGCAATAATGGCTAAAGTGAAAAGGATCCGTCGTTTGAGTTCGGGAACCTTGAAAATATCGGCGAACGGATTATTGAGTTCAGTAGTCGCCATTAAGCCTTGAGAATTTCCACTTTTCCGCCGGCCTTCTCAATCAACTCTTTAGCCTTGGCTGAAAAAGCATGTGCCTTCACCGTCAGCGCATTCTTGAGTTCGCCATCACCCAACACTTTAATTTTTGCGAAACCTTTCACGAGCCCGACTTCTTTCAAAAGCTCAGGAGTGATCGCATCTTTGCTCTTAAAATTTTTGTCAAAATCGCGAATGTTGACGACATCAAACTGCTCAGCGAAGGCCGTATGGCGGAATCCGCGTTTAGGAACGCGGCGAATCAGGGGCATCTGACCGCCTTCGAAACCCGTCATGCCTCCGAAACCTGAGCGTGAGCGTTGACCTTTCATTCCGCGCGTGGATTGCGCACCGTGACCGCTACCGATTCCTCGGCCAACGATTTTACGGCGATGATGTGAACCCGGAGCAGGCTTTAATTCGTCAAGACGCATTAGATGTCACCGTTTCCTTGCTACGTAGGGCGCTGATTTGATCTTTCGTGCGCAAGCTTTGTAACGCTTCCATCGTGGCATAGACCACGTTGTAGGAGTTAGAAGACCCCAACGATTTCGTAAGAATATCTTTAATGCCTACGGCGTCTAGGACCGCGCGAACGCTTCCACCGGCAA
>JAYWEN010000028.1:0-7145 GCA_043779245.1 Elusimicrobiota bacterium
CATGCGTTGCGGATCGTAGGTCAACGAATGGGTGTCGCGGAAAAGACCTTGTTCCTTAACATCCAAATTCCAGATGGCCAATCCTCCCAGCTGAATACCGGCCGCGTCGCTCATATCTCGCAATAGTTTCACACCAAACAAAACATCCGAGATATTTCCTTTGACGTCCGACCATTGGCTTAAAATCCAATTGTTTGCTTCGGGCCACAGCCAAACGCGCTTGTTGTATTTTTGAGAGAGAGCACCGACTTGCCGTAAGAACATGGTGAGTGCTGAGACATGCTTTCCGTCAATGGGATCGCCGGGTTGGTTATCGATCAAGAACGCGTCGAAGGTGACATCAAAGGTGTCCGGCGTGTCGCGAAAAATGGAGGCGATGCTGGGTTCAAAGTTGGTGAAGCGCCCGTGAGAACCGCAGAAAGACATCGTGGTTCGAATGCTCGGATCAATCTTTTTCCAAACCCCGGCACTCCAGGCGGCATATCGGACCACATAGTTGTTTTGAAAATGCCCCTTCTTTAAAATTCCGCTGTCGGTTTTATCGGCTTCTTTCCAGGTGAGTCCTGATTCCGCTTTAAATGCTTCTTCGGCGGCTGTCGAATAATCGCCACCGTGGGGCTCATCCGCTAAATTCAGCATGAAGAGAGTGCCCTTATAGGGAAGGACGATCTCTCGATACACCCACTGATAATAAATTTGAATGTCGCGCTGATAGTCCGAGGACAGGTAGGAGGCCGAAGGGCCGCCGGCCGTAAACAAGGGTCCGTCGTGCTGACGACGAAGAGACGTGGGATGCTTTTTATTCCATTCCGGCCCCATCTGAATTTGATACCCGATGGCGAGAACCGCCTGAAGGCCTTCGCGCTTGACGGCATTCAATAGGCGCTTCACGGCTTCGAATTGGGCTACCGCATCGGCATGAAGGGGGCTGTTTTGATCTTGAATGGCTTCGAAAACGGCATACGAAACGCCTGGCTCCACCTTGTTCTTGTCAACGAATCCGGGATTGTTGTGTCCGATCCACACGAGGTTTGCCCCATAAGATTTTTGCTCTTTGACATGCCTGAGAAATACCTCTTCGGAATAATCTGGATGCGCTTCTTGTGCCCACCCAATCAACGGAGGTTTGGCGTACGCGAGTTCAATGCCTAAACAGGAAAACCCAAGTAAGAAAGAAAGCCGCCGGATGTTTATCATAAGGCAGGATTTTACAAAGGATTTATCTGTTTCCAGAATGCCTCTGGTATAATCATCCGGTTCAATTTCTAAGAGAGGTATTTTATGGCCGAAGGCAAAAAACTGAAACTCGGGCTTCCTAAGGGCAGCCTCCAAGAATCCACCATTGAAATTTTCAAGCGTGCCGGTATTCGCGTCAATGCGTCTGATCGATCGTATTTTCCTGGTTGTGACGATGACGAGCTTGAGATCATGCTTGTTCGCTCACAGGAAATGGCGCGTTATGTGGCCGACGGTGTCTTTGATGCGGGTCTCACCGGACACGATTGGGTGATGGAATCCGGTGCCCAGGTCCAAGAAATTTGCGAGCTGATGTATGCCAAGAGCGGCTTCCGTCCCGTCCGCTGGGTCTTAGCGGTTCCCAACGACTCGCCGATCAAGTCGGTAAAAGATTTAGAGGGAAAGCGTATTGCGACAGAGCTTGTTGGCGTCGTGAAGAAGTATCTTGAGAAGCACAAGGTCAAGGCCGAAGTCGAATTTTCCTGGGGCGCCACCGAAGCCAAAGCCGGATTCCTCGTCGATGCGATCGTGGAGCTGACCGAAACCGGAAGTTCCTTGCGCGCCAACAAACTGCGCATCGTTGAAGAGCTTCTCACCTCGAGCACCCGCTTCATTTCCAATATCGAGTCCTGGAAAGACACCTGGAAACGCGAGAAAATGGAAAATATGGCGATGCTCCTTCAAGGCGCCATTGCCGCTGAAGGCCTCGTCGGACTCAAAATGAATGTCGCGGAGAAAAACTTTGATGCCGTGATGAAGATCTTGCCGGCGATGAAGCGTCCGACCATCTCTCCTCTCAGTGAAAAAGGCTGGTCCGCGCTCGAAGTCATCATCGAAGAAAAGACGGTGAAGAAATTGATTCCGCAACTCAAGCGCGCTGGCGCCGAAGGCATCATCGAGTACCCGTTAAACAAGGTCATCCCGTAAACGACATTTCAGCCGCAGGGGGTTTATGAAACGTCTTTTGCCTTTCGTGATACTGATTCTTCTGCTCATTGCTGGTCTCTGTTCTATTCCGTTTCTCCTTAACCCTGAAAGCCATCGTAAAGAAATCACAGACAGCCTCACCAAACTTCTCAAGCGTCCAGTCATCATTGGGCAGATTTCCCTTGGGTATTGGCCGCCAACGCTCAAACTCGGGCATGTCGGCGTCATGAAAGATGACGGATCAACTGCCATCCTCATTGACGGAATCACGGCCCCTTTGGACGTTAAAGCCCTTTTTGCGCGTCAATTTCATCCCACCGATCTTCAGTTTACGCATTGGTCCCTTACTTCCACCAGAAAAGCGGATGGCCATTGGGATATCGAAGACTGGTTCTCTAGCGCGTCAGGTTTGTCCGCATCAAAAGGGTGGCCGGTCAAGCAGATCCAATGGAAAGAAGGGGAAATTCATTGGGTGGATCCGTACGGCTTGAGCCAGCAAGAAATGGTGCTCTCGGCAGTCGATGGGAAATGGGATCCGCACGCGGAAACCCTCGCCATCACGGGCGCTTTTTCGGGAATCGGCGCTCCGGCACGGTTGACCCTCAATGCCAAAGGGGAATTTTTTTCGAATCCGACGTGGTCGGGTGATCTTCAAATGATTGATCAGAGCAACATCGGCACGCTCAAGATCGAGAGCAAGGCAGGGGGCTGGGATGTGAAGGGCGGAGCCGCCAAGTGGTCGCTTTCTAATGCCGTCGCCTTCTTCAAATTTTACAGCCGTGGATCAAGCCCAGCCGTTTCGTCTCCGATGACATTGGATAACTGGCAACTGCATGCGACGTCCAATGGCGGGATCCTCACCGTTGATCACACCGCTGGAATCTCAAACGGATTGAGCGAGATTAAAGGAACCGTGACGAGCAGCTCCGCCGGTCTTCAGGCGAAATTGGATATTGCTGTGAAAGATATTCCGGCGCAAGCGATCTGGAACGTGACGGGTCAATCGCTCGCGATGGATGGGAAAGTCACAGGGATCAGCAAAGACTTTCAAGTGACGTTCTCCACGCATGCGCTCTCCACGGTGAAAGGCCAAGGCTATTGGGAATTAAAGGATGGCCATTACAAATTGCCGGACACGACCATTCAGAAACTCGCCAAAGCCAAGACGATGATGTACACCCAGAAAAAAATTCCGGACCTTGAGATCTCAGGGCTTCCTTTGTCGACCTTGAGCGCCCATTGGCAAGCGCAGGATGGGATTATTACCGTGTCGGATGGATTCTTAGCATCAACAGATGTGAAAGCGTCGTGGGTCGGAAAGCTCGATGCCGCACGGCAGGGGCTTGATGGGTATGTGCGTGTGAAGATTCGCGAAAAAGATCCGAAACTCAGCCGTCTCCTACCTCCGAAGTATCGCTCCGAAGCCGCTCATGGCCGACTCCAAGGCACCTGGCAGGACTGGTCGTTACGCTCTGTTCCCGCTTCCAAAATTCCCGGCGCCACCCAATCCAAACTCCGCAAAGCCCTAAAATAGTACCAGGTACTATTTAAAGCGGGACTAAAGACCCACAAGCTTTTGCCAAAAATTGGCTAAACAAATAGTACCTGGTACTATTTGTTTGTTATTGGACGTTGAAGTACTTGGCTTCGGGGTGGTGGACGACGATGGCGGACGTTGATTGTTCGGGGTTGAGTTGGAATTCTTCGGTGAGTGAAACATCGATGCGTTCGGGCTGTAAGAGCTCAAACAACTGCTTTTGATCTTCGAGATTGGGGCATGCGGGATAGCCAAACGAATAGCGCCCACCATGATAGGCCTGATGAAACCACTCTTTGATCACTGGCGCATCATCCCCGTGAATGTTGAGCTCTTCGCGAATTCGCCGATGCCACAATTCCGCTAACGCCTCCGCGGTTTCAACACCAAGACCATGCAGGTACAAATAATCGGCATAGGAATTCTTTTTGAAGAGATCTTGTTCCGTATGACTCGCCTTCGTGCCCACGGTCACAACAGAGCAGGCAAAGACATCAAATTGGCCGGATGACTTGGGCAGAAAGAAATCGCTGATGCAACGCTGCGGCGTCTCTTTTTGGCGCGGGAAGTTGAAGCGCACCCACTCCGTCTTATGATCCTCGCGATAAATAATAAGCTGATCGCCGTCGGATTGGCAGGGGAAATAACCATACACCACCTGGGGCACAAGAAGCTGTTGCTTCAAACAATAGTCTTTCCACTTTTGGAAGAGCGGTTGGACGGTTTCATCGAGAAGTTTCTTGTAATCCTCGGCACTCGTCTTGCCGCGCGAGAAACCCCAGCGCACTTTTAGAAGCGCAGTCTCATTGATGTAATTAAAAACGTCCTTGAGCGGAATACCACGCGCGACTTGGCTGCCCCAAAATGGCGGCTTAGGAATCGCGATATCCTTTTTAGGGGAAATATAAATGGACGGCTTCGCTTCTTCGATGATGGTCGGCCCTTCTTTGTTGGTTTGGCCCGAGCCACCGCGCGTTTCATAAATGGTCAGTTTCTTTTCCATGGCCGGATTGGTCAACTCGTCCATAATGCGCAAACCTGAAAACGCATCCGAGCCGTAATACACATAACCCTCGTAAAGATCACGCAAGTCTTCTTCGACAAAGCGCCGCGTCAGTGCCGCACCGCCGAGAATCACGGGCATTTTAATCCCACGCTTATTCATCTCTTCTAAATTGTCGCGCATGACTGCCGTCGATTTCACAAGCAAGCCAGACATTCCGATCGCGTCCGCCTTCTCGGCCTCGGCTGATTTCAGAATGTCGTCGATCGGCATCTTGATGCCCAAGTTCACAACCTTGTAGCCGTTGTTCGTGAGAATGATGTCGACGAGGTTCTTGCCGATGTCATGGACATCGCCTTTTACCGTCGCGAGAACCATCTTGCCTTTGTGTTTGCCGACATCGGCTTTCGGCATGAACGGTTCAAGATAGCGCACGGCCGCCTTCATCGTTTCAGCGGATTGAAGCACGAATGGCAACTGCATCTGACCTGAACCAAAGAGTTCACCCACGACGCGCATGCCGTCCAAAAGAATGGTGTTGATGATGTCGAGCGGTCCGCGCGTTTTCATGGCTTCATTGAGAAGCGCATCAATGCCTTGCTTGTTACCGTCGATAATCCGTTGCTTCAGTTTCTCTTCAACGGTCGTTGGCTCTTCTTTGGCTTCTTTGCCGGAAATTTCTTTCGCGGCCTCAAAATGAGCCATAAGCGCGGTGAGCGGATCAAAGGTAACGACGCGCGATCCATCATCGGCCAAGGTATCGGAATATTTCCGTTCGTCAAAAATAAGTTGGCGCGCAAGCTCGCGACCTTTGTCGTCGATCTTATAAAGCGGAAGAATCTTCTTCGAATTGACGATGGCTCCATCGAGGCCAGCTTCGATCGCGTAATGTAGGAAGACGGAGTTCAAGACTTGGCGCACTTGCGGAGCCAAGCCGAAGGATATATTGGAAACGCCCAAGACGGTAAAGCATCCCGGCAAATCTTTTTTGATCATGCGGATGGCTTCGATCGTTTCAATGCCGGCTTTACGGAATTCCTCGTCGCCCGAACCGAGCGTAAAGGTCAATGTGTCGAAGAGAAGATCTTGAGCGCGCAATCCAAACTTGGAGATCGCTAAATCGTGAATGCGCTTGGCGACGGCGAACTTCTCGTGACGCGTCTTCGCCATACCTTTTTCATCGATGGTCAGAGCGACGAGAGCCGCGCCATACGTCTTGGCCATCGGACAGACTTTGTCCATGCGCTCTTCACCGTCTTCAAGATTAATGGAGTTGATGACGCAGCGACCGCCGGCGCGTTTGAGCGCTTCTTCAATGACTGGCGCTTCGGTGGAATCGATCACCAACGGAACACGGACCTGCTTGGCCATGCGGTTCACGCATTCCGTCATATCCTTGATTTCGTTGCGTCCGACGTACGCCGTACAAAGGTCGATCATATGCGCGCTTTCGTTCACTTCTTCTTTGCCCATCTCGGTCAGCGCGTCATAATCTTCCGTCGCTAGCAGATCACGAAACTTCTTAGAACCGTTGGCGTTCGTTCGCTCGCCGATGATCAGAGGCTTGGGCTCTTGCGCGAAAGGAACCTGGATATAAAGGCTGGACGCCGCCGGCGTTGCGACCACGTGGCGAGCGACGGGCGTGAGATTCTTGACGGTTTCGACGACTTTGGCTAAGTGTTCTGGCGTGGTGCCACAGCATCCGCCGACAATATTAGCGCCAAAGCGGGTCACAAAGTCTTTCAGGTGGCTGGCCAATTGATTAGGTGTCAACTTGTAGACGGCACGGCCTTTATCGTTTTCAGGCAAACCGGCATTGGGCAGCACCGAAATAAATCTTGGCCATTGTTGGGACAACGTGCGGATATGTTCGGCCATTTCTTGAGGGCCAGTGGCACAGTTCATTCCCAAGGACGCAATTGGATAAGGCTCCAGGGCGGTAATGACAGCGGACATTTCTGTACCAATGAGTAAAGTCCCTGTCGTTTCCACTGTTACTTGCACCATGATGGGAAGATCTTTCTTGGCTTTAGTCAGGGCATCCATGGATCCCACAAGGGCGCCTTTGGTTTGAAGAATATCCTGACAAGTCTCAATAAGGAGAATATCAGCTCCGCCATCAATAAGTCCTGAGGCCTGCTCTGCGTAGTTTCTGCGAATAATGTCGAACGATGTCTGCTGGAGTGAAGGAAGCTTGGTTCCGGGTCCCATGGATCCTGCAATAAATCGCGGGTTTTCTTTGGTGGAAAACTGGTGTGCGACTTTTTTGGCGAGCTGAGCCGATTTTAGACTTAATTCGTAAGCGCGATCGGCAATATCGAAATCCGCCAACACGATCCGATTGGCTCCGAAGGAGTTTGTTTCGACAACATGACAGCCGACCTTAAAGAACGACGCATGCAGCTCTTCGATCCACTCGGGATGGGTATCAAGCAAAATCTC
>JAYWEN010000029.1:0-6425 GCA_043779245.1 Elusimicrobiota bacterium
CATTTTCCGTCAGCGGACACCTGTTCGTTGGCCAGCACCGTTTGATCGACGGGGCACCAGTTCACAAACGCTTTGCGCTTGTAAACCCAGCCTTGCTCAAAAAATTTGATGAAAAACCATTGATTCCAACGATAGTACTCGGTGTCGCAGGTTGCAAATTCTCGATCCCAGTCGTAAGAGATGCCGAGCGACTTGAGCTGGTCGCGCATTACAACAATATTCTGTCGAGTCCACTTCTCGGGATGGACTTTATTCTTGATGGCGGCATTCTCGGCAGGCAGCCCAAACGAGTCCCACCCAATTGGATGCATCACGTTTTTTCCCAACAGGCGTTGGAAGCGCGCCACGACATCGCCCAAGGTGTAGTTGCGCACGTGTCCCATGTGCAGGTTGCCGGAAGGATATGGAAACATCTCTAGGCTGTAGAAGCGCGGGCGCGGGTCATTCTCTTTGAAGGCAAAACTCTTTTGTTTGGCCCATTCTTTCTGCCATTTCTTCTCGATATCCTGGTACTCGTAAGTGTTCTTGGTTTCCATGGTTGGGCAGTATTTTAGCAAGTGCGCTAGGTAGAAGGTGGGGCTGCCACGATCTCCTGTTGGAGCTCGGCTCCGGTTGTGTAAATACTGCGGCTTACTTTGTCATCGAAGAGAATCGTGAGTCTCTTGCCGCCATGGACGTGAAGCTGGCCATCGACTCGCAGGACACCGACGATCGTGGTGTCTTGGTTTACATACATATCCCCTTTTACGTAGAGGAATCCGCGGAAGTCGACCTTCGAAGACGATGCTAACGCAGTTTGAGACGAGCAGCTGGCTCCAATCTGCTCTTGGCACGGAAACTTTGTGTTGTCTGGAAGATAGGGGTACTCGAGTGCCCCGCTTGGCGGCACGCTTAAGGGGAGTTCTTTTCCTTCGCGATGATCTTCAAAGATAGCGTTTTCCGTGACGATCATCGCCCCGGTTCCCAAATCAATGCCATCGGTTTCAAACCGCACGGAAGCATCCACGTATAAGACCGGAACAACGTTGTCCTTTGGTTGAGTCGCCACGGATCGAACAATGAGGACTTGTTCGGGAGCCGAAATGTAACTACTTTTTCGTTCCTGAGCTGTCGCGTCATCCTTATTAGCATCACCGTTCTGTTCCGTGGCGGCTTTTCTATAGCGATCATCATCTATCACGACGGGTTCTCCCCAGAACCGCTGAGACCAGAACTCGCGTCCATCCGTGATTTGATGTTTGGCATAAGGCGCGCGGTATTCTCCTCGGGCGAACTTTCGTGGGTGGTGTCCGTACGTTTCCGCATTGGGTGCATCATCCAGGGTTAGGGTGCCAAAGCATACGATTGCGCCCCAATGAACATCCAGCTCAGGGGTTTCCGCTTGCTGTCGCGACAAATCGAGGTCGCCTAAGACATAGAGAGCGGCCGGAGCATGCCTAAGTACCGGGAGATCGACCCCCATGGTTTTCCGACTCAATATGGCTTCATAGGTTTGATACCTCTGAAACGTTTTCCCGGCATTCGTGAGTCGTATTTTGACGCGAAGCTGATTCGGAAGAAGCGATGGGTCTCTAAAGCAAACCACCGTGTATGGGATTTTGTTGACTCCGATGAATGTCCGGCTTCCATCAAATCCTTCTTGAGAAAGAGCGGCGTTGGTTATCGCACGATTCCAGAGCTCGGGAGACGCCGACAACGCATAATTCACCTGAGCCAATGCGGCTTGGGATGAGAGGTTGAACTTGATCTTCGCTGATGAATCGCCGTAAAAATAATGAAGTCTTTTTGAAATTGCAAAAAGGATAGGCACGGTAGCGACCAAAATGGCCGTAATCATCAAAGCCACGATCAGGAGTTGTCCCCCTCTGTTTGTCGTTTTCATTGTGCGGGTAGACTTATATATTGCACGCCTGAGAAAAACGCCTCGCTCGACTGTTTGGGTCCACCCAAGCGTACGCTCCAGCGGAGCAATGTGGGGAGGCGATTCCTTTCGAAGGCGAAGTGGAGGCCGATTAAATGGCTGCTGAGCACCTTGGGTTCGAGCTCATCATAAGCCAGTATCAACTGATGCCCATTGGCTGAAAAGGCGTAGTGGTGGGTGCCTGCCGCAAAATCCAATTGTGACCAGAGACCATTCGCGGGAGATGAAAGCCTGAACGACAAGGGATCTGCGCTTCGCACAAGCTGTGCGATCTGGTCTGCGATTGTGGCGGCTTCTAAATTCAGCTCATGTTCTGAAATGGTATGGAGAAGTGCCGTGCTCCCCAACTTAAACCATGCCGCCGTGATCAACGTGATTGTGGCGACGAGCGCCGCGGTGAGCACCATCTCCATCAAAGTGAATCCGTTATGTCGAGTAGGGATTTGTTTAATTTTTAAACTCGCATGACGCGTCAGTCTCGTCTCCCGCGATCAGGTCGCGGTTTAGGCCTCCGGGAGGAGTCATGACGAGGGAGCCCGCCGATGAACTTTCCCACCAACATCGCAAGGAATAATTTCCTGGAGTCACCCGTATGGAGGCCACATCATTTATGAGGGTGCTATAAACCAGAGGCGTATCATCTCGTATGAAAGATACCGGTGGGAGAGACTCCGACGGGGGTCCCTCCGTCACCGTTACCAAGGTTCCGGGCCGATTTGTTTTTAGATGAAGAGTGGAAAAGAAACGGGTGATGATGAAGCTGGAGACTTTCAAGACCGCATCGGTTGATGGGACGGCCGCTTCGGCTTGAGACGGTTCAGAGCTTTCGTCCTGTTGAAGCACGGGGTTTATTGTTTGGTGACCTAAAGGGATTCGGCTAAAGGTAACCTTTCCCTCGCGATCCGATAGCGCGGAACTTACGAGAGCTCCCCCATCATCAGTCATTTGAAACAAAATTCCCGCACAAGGCTCTGCTGTGTGTAACCCGCTTTTGCATTGCACTGAGGTTTGGAGCACACTCGTCGTCTTAGTGGCCCGAGGCGGTCCTTTGGGATCTTGAACAAGCGATTCCAACTGATAGTCTTCTCTCGGTCGATCGGCGGGCCAAGAGACCTTAACGATGATCCGTTTGAGGCCTGTTTCATCATCCGATGCATGTCTTTCGAGCTGATCTTCGTGCGGGGCTACAAATTCTAGGCAGGTTGACCGCCTGAAGGTCAGATTTCCCCAACGAATATCCTCCGGAGGAAAATGCGAAGGGTCGCGGTCATAGGCCGCCTGAGACGCTAAGCATCCATCACCCGGTGCGTCTCCCGCGGAGGTCGGATACAGATACCCGAAGGGCCGAATGCGAAGAATTTCAAGCGAGTCGCGTGCTAAGCCGGCTGCGACGTGTCTTAACGTGCTTTCCCGTTCTCTCCCACCCATTTGTTGAAGGATATATCCTAAAGATATGGCCAGGGTGGAAATCAAACAGGAGGCAATCACGACTTCAAGCAAGGATGCACCGCGAACGTCAGATTTCAAAAATGGCTCAAATTTGAACGCCTTAGATACATAAATGTTTCTTGGTTTCCTTTGCGGCCTTTGACAACCGAGTCTCTTGTCCCTAGGATTTTAAATCCTGCTTCTTGAATTTGCTTCGCCACGCGATCGAGGATGAGCTGTCTTGTCACTTCATCGCGCACAAAACCGCCCGGGACTTCTTTCGGCGTTCCTTCAAATTGAGGTTTGACCATCGCCAGGATATCCGCTGGCTTCGTTAGGATTTCTGCAAGTTTGGGAAGTATTTTCGCTATAGAAATGAAGGAAACATCGATCGTTACGATCTCAGGAATTTCGGTAATTGTAGAGGCTTCAAGATAGCGGAAGTTTGTGCGCTCTAAGAGATGGACGCGTGCATCCTTGCGGAGTTTGTAATCGATCAATCCATACCCAACGTCTACAGCCCAAACGGATTGTGCTCCAGCTTGTAACAGGCAATCGGTGAATCCTCCAGTCGAGGAGCCAATATCGAGAGCGACGCGGCTATGGACGGGAATTTTGAAATGGTCCAGCGCCCCGCGGAGTTTAGCGCCTCCGCGGGACACGTAGACTGGACCGGTTGATTCGTTAGCTGACAGCTTGAAGAGTGGGACGCTTATTTTTGAGGAACTCAAGGGTAGATTGCGCGATTTTCTCAGGGGTGAGACCTACCAGATCTCGCAGCACGTTCTGAGGTCCATGCTCGATGAACTTGTCAGGAATTCCGATACGATGAATCCGCACATCGGTGCCTTCCATAGCTTCCATGACGGCTGAACCAAATCCGCCGGCGAGCACATGCTCTTCGACGGTAACAAAGTTCTGCGTCTGCTGCCGAAGCTGTTGGAGCAATGTAGTGTCGATGGGTTTCACGAAACGCATGTTCACCACGCCGCAAGGAATTCCTTCCTTTTCGATGATGGCGGCTGCTTTGAGACACGGATGAACCATGGAGCCGATGGCCAAGAGATAAACCTCTTGTCCTTGTTTTAAAATCACGCCTTTGCCGATGGGAAGCGTGCTGAATTCGGTGTCGAGTGTGACGCCTTCGCCAGGTCCGCGAGGGTAACGAATCACTGAGGGCATGTTGTGTGAAAGCGCTGTCTTGAGCATGTGCTGCAGCTCATTTTCATCGCCCGGAGCCATGACGACCATATTGGGAATCATGCGACTGTAGGCAAAGTCAAACACGCCGTGATGCGTAGGACCGTCTTCTCCAACGAGGCCAGCTCGGTCTAAACAAAACACAACAGGCAGTTTTTGAAGCGCGACATCGTGTTCCATCTGATCATAACCGCGTTGTAAGAAGGTCGAGTAAATCGCGGCCACGGGTCTGATTCCCTCGCAAGCCATTCCGGCTGCAAAGGTCACGGCATGTTCTTCAGCCAAGCCTACATCGTAGAAGCGAGATGGGATTTCCTTGCGGAATAAGTCCGTCCCTGTTCCTTCGGGCATGGCGGCTGTAATACAGGCCACTCGTGAATCTTCCTTAGCGAGTTTGACGAGCGCTTGTCCGAAAACCTTTTGATAGGCTGGGGCCGCGGGTGCCGTCGATTTGAGAAGGGTCCCCGTTTTGACGTCGAATTTTCCCGGAGCATGCCATGTTATGGGGTCTTTTTCCGCGAGATCGTATCCTTTTCCCTTTTTTGTGACGATGTGAAGCATCACGGGACCCTTTAAGGTCTTGATGTTCTGCATGATCTCAATCAAGCGATCGACGTCATGCCCATCCACGGGGCCAAAATAAGAAAAGCCTAGTTCTTCGAACAACATGCCGGGGAAGAGGAGAACGCGCACGCGTTTAGCGACGCGCAGAATTCCGGCGCCGTAGAACTGAATGCGTTTGAGAAATTTCTCTACTTCTTTCTCGAGCTTATTGGCCAAGCCACCCGTTAAGAGCTTCGTCAGGAATGCTCCGAGAGCACCGACGCGGTTAGAGATAAACATTTCATTGTCATTGAGGATGACGAGGAGGTCTGTCCCGATATGTCCCGCGTTTTGCATGGCTTCAAACGACATGCCGCCTGTGATACAGCCATCGGAAACAATGGCGACTACTTTATTATCGCCTTTCTTTTGGTCACGAGCCACGGCCATCCCAAGAGCCGCAGAAATCGCGGTGGAGGCATGACCCGCGCCGAAGGCATCATAGATGGATTCGTCGCGTTTTAAAAATCCCGAAAGTCCATTGAGTTGTCGCATCGTTTCAAAGCGATCTTTTCGCCCTGTGAGCAGTTTGTGTCCATAGGTTTGATGTCCGGTATCCCAAACAAGTTTGTCTTCAGGCGTGTTGAAAACGTAATGGAGAGCAATAGTCAGTTCCGTTGCACCCAGTGAGGAACCCAGGTGTCCATTGCCTTTTGAAATCACATCTAAAATCCGGTCACGAATTTCCCGAGCCAGCTGAGGCAGTTGATCTCGCCGCAATTGGCGCAGGTCTCGAGGGTCTTTAATGGCGTCTAGTAATCCCATTTCATTTCTCCTTAAGTCTAGTGATCGCGCTCAACAATATAGTTGGCGAGTTGCTTGAGTACCTGAGCCTGTCGTCCGAAAGGCTCCAGCGCGGATTTGGCTTCCTCTACTAATAGGTGAGCCTTCCGCTTTGACTCTTCCAGGCCGTAAAGGGCCGGGAACGTAAGTTTTTTATTCTTTGCGTCCGAACCGCGTTTGCCGAGCTTCTTTTTATCAGCCACCACATCCAAAACATCATCGGCAATTTGGAAGGCCAGGCCAATTTTTTCCCCGTACTCTGCTAAGGCAGAGAGCTGTTTGGGTTTGGCGCCGGCCAGCGTGGCGCCGGCTTGAAGGCTTGTGCGGATAAGAGCGGCTGTCTTGTAGCGGTGGATAGTCTGCAAAAACCCTGCGTGGTTATCGAGCTTCTTCCACTTTCCATTTTCAGCTTGAATGTCCATGACCTGACCGCCGATCATGCCAAAGGTCCCCGCGCCGTGGGCGATTAACTGGACCACAGCGGGTATCG
>JAYWEN010000030.1:0-8248 GCA_043779245.1 Elusimicrobiota bacterium
TGCTCACCGCCGCCTCAAATCATATGGAAGCGACGCGTCAAGATCCATCACCACTCACGCAAGCCATTATGGATACGAGCCAACATCAGAAGCGCGCGGAAGACGAAAAATGGATCGCGCGCTGCGAAGAGGCCCGTATGGAGCGCAAGGCGGGAAGGTTGTTGTCGGCTAATGATCTTATTCTTCAAGTCTTAGCGGAAAATTCGTCCTACCCTGAGGGGCAGCGTGAGCTGAGCGAACTTCAAAGTCAAATTCGTCATACGCTTGATTCTGGGACGGGCGTTTCGATTGCGGAGCGTTATGCTCTAGAAGGCTTTTATGCGTTCGGTCAAGCCGATTATGCCTCCGCACTCACGGCGTGGAACAAGACTGACACACTGCTTGAACAGAGCTATCCCGGCGCCGAAGCGGTGCATCGCCGAGCCGACCTTCACTTCGCGCATTATGAAAAAATCGCACAGGGTCACATGGATGAAGAAAAACAATTGGCCGATTTGAAAACACTTTTTGATGAAGGGTTATCTCTTTACAATCAGAAGCATTTCGGCCGCGCACTCGAGGATTTCCGCAAGCTGGCCATTCGCGATCCGGAATACCCTCAGCTCGGCTATTACTTGGTCCAAGCCGAAGCCGGTTCAGAAAGTGAGCGTACGCAGCGCCTGGGCGAAGAGAAGCGAAAGGAAGTTGATTTAGCGATGAACAAAGGTCTCGGTGCTCTACAGGAAGAACAACTGCAAACCGCGCAAGACAATTTTGAAAAGGTGCTGCGCTTGGATCCCGGCCACACGCAGGCCAGTTCCTACTTAACCATGGTGCGCGCGGAAATGCGCAAGCGGCATGATCCCAAGGCCGCGCAAATGCATTACGAAGCCGGACTCATCGCGTATGCGGGCGGAAAACTCGATGAAGCGCTCCGCGAATGGCACATGGCGACGCGGCTCAATCCTTCCCATGAAAAAGCGCTAAACGCACTCGCAAAAGTCCAGAAGGAATTGGCGCTCAACCAAAACATCGCCAAAGCTGACGAATGAAGCTTTTCCCGAAGCTCGCACTCACCGTGTCGTCTCTTCTCATTGGAACGACCATTTGCCTTAGCCTCTCCTTTTATTGGGCGGAACGCCGATCCATTCGCTTTGAAGCCGAACAAGAGCGGCACGCGTTGCTTCAAAATCTAGTCCACATCGCCCAGGAATCCTTTCTTACAAACGATGACCTTTTGCTTGTGAAATATACCCACTGGCTTCAAAAATGGAATCCCTCTCTCGTGAGCGCAAGCGTCGTAAGTCCGCGGGGCGAGGTTCTCGCTCATTCCGAACCCAGCTTGATCGGAAAATCGGTCCCGCAGCCCATCGCCGCGCCCGAGACCGATCGCACGGAAGTGATTGTTCTCACCCAACCCATTCATATGGGCGACACTTGGGTGGCGACCGCTTCGGCAGGTTTTTCGGAACGTCAATTTGAAGAAATTGTTCAGCAACGACTGCGTGGGCTCAAAAGACGATTGACGATTATTGTTTTCGGAGCGATTGGGGCTGGCCTTCTCATCTCCTTTCTTTTGGCACTGTCGTGGACGCGGCCGATCGGTTCTCTCGCGCAGGCCGCCAAACGCGTGGGCCAAGGAAAATACCAGCTGGATCTAGCCTCCACCCTTCGCCGCAAGGATGAGCTCGGGTTTCTGTCCAAAGCCTTTCAAACCATGGCCGAACAGCTGCAGGAGCTCGACCAGATGAAAGAAGATTTTGTTTCTGCCGTGACCCATGAGCTCCGCTCACCGCTCGGTGCTATCGAATCTTATCTCAATCTCATCAACGAGGAAATTTCTGAAGGCATCTCGCCCTCTACCTGGCAGACTTATATGGACCGACTGCGCATCAACACCCAGAGGCTCACGCGGTTCGTCAATGACCTTCTAGACGTAGCTGCGCTGGAACGGGGAAAAGTAACCCTCGATCGACAACCGGTCAATTTGGCTATTCTGATCCAAGACGTAACGGCCTTTTTTGCGCCAAAAATTGCCGAGCGTAAATTGTCTTGTCAGACCTCGTTTCCAGAGGGGCCAATGCCGAAGGCTTGGGCCGATCCCGATAAGATTCGCCAAGTGCTCATGAACCTCCTTTCCAATGCCATTAAATTTACACCGGAAAAAGGGACGATCGAGATCGGAGTAGAGGTTTTGCCAAATAAGGATCAGCTGCGGGTGTTTGTTAAGGATTCGGGACGCGGCATCTCTCCGGAAAATCAGGGAAAGATTTTCAATAAATTTGAACAAGTTCACTCGTCGCGCCCGCTCATTAAAGGCCCTAAAGGAACAGGGCTCGGTCTCTCAATTTGTCGAGCGCTGGTCGAGTTGCACGAAGGAACGATTGGCGTGGAAAGCAAAGAAGGGGAAGGAAGCTGCTTCTATTTCACCCTTCCGCAAGCCCCTGCTCTGGGAGAGCCGAAACGGTCGGGTTCCGTTCAAGGAGAATTGGTATGACAGCCCCTATCTTGTACGTGGAAGACGAAGAAGACTACCAAATCCTTGTTCAGCGCATCCTCAAACGCGCCGGCCTGGAAGTCATCGTCGCGGATACGGGCGCCGAAGGGTTTAAAGCACTCCAACGAGAACGTCCTAGCTTGCTCATTCTCGATATCAATCTACCCGATACCGACGGCTACTCCATTTGCAATCAGCTCCGACAGGATCCCGCGTGGGTCGATCTGCCGATTTTAATGCTCACCGTCCGCCGCAGGCCCGAAGAATGGCTGCGCGGATTCTCTTCTGGTGCCAATGATTACATTTCCAAACCTCTCAACCCACCCGAGCTCATCGAGCGCGTCGTGAATTGTTTGGAAGGGAAAGCCCACCAGTTCACGGGGAACGGAACAGCGGAATACAATTTGATCCAAGCCGCCGTAGCCGGTAACCGCGCCGCATTTGAAGTTTTAATTCAAAAATACAAGGAACGCTTGATCGAGAGTTTGCGGAACACCATTAAGGATGACGCCCAGGCAGACGATATCGTCGCGCAAGCTTTTATGACGGCGTTTGAAAATCTAAATCAGTTCAGGGGCGAGGCCTCATTTTATACGTGGGTCTATCGCATTGCGATGAACCGCTCGGTGAGTTCGCATCGAAAACCTAGCGCGGCGGTTTCCTTAGATGAATGGACTGACGGGGAAGAAAGCATTCTTTTAGCCAACACAGCTCCCGAAGCCTCGATCGAGCATGCGTTGGCCGATAAGCAAAGCGGGCACCTGGCCATTGAGGCGCTAGGACGGGTCGCGCAGCCGTACCGCCAAATTCTTGAACTTTATTTCTTACACGACATGTCGTATGAAGACATCGCTAAAAAACTCCGCATCCCCACCGGCACGGTCATGTCTCGGCTATTTAAAGCACGCAAACTTCTTCAAGAGGCCTGGAATGAATACAACAGCCGTCTGCAATTAAAATAATAACCGCCCCCAGGATCCCATAAGTCAGGCTTCAATGCGCGATTCGGTTAGAGGTCTCCCGGCCTGTTCTACAATAGAAGGATATGCGTCGATTAATCCTTTTGACGTTTCTCGCTGGATTGGCTTACCTGCTCTGGCCTTACGGCGTTTTTCAGCTCAAGGGCCAAAACCCAAAAACGACTGCGCTCATGCAATTAAGGATCAGAGAAGCCGAGAAAAAACACAGGCATCTGAAACCGCAAATGATTTGGCGCGACCTAGGCGACTTTTCACCCAATCTTGTTCACGCCATTACCTTGGCGGAAGATGACACCTTTTATCAACACCACGGCTTTGATTTTGAGCAAATCCAAATCGCTTTGGACCGAAACCTAGCCCGCCACAAATATGCCTACGGTGGCAGCACAATCACACAGCAGTTGGCCCGAACCCTGTTCCTACGACCGCGCAAATCGATCCTCCGCAAGCTCAAAGAGGCAGTCCTCACCGTTTACATGGAGGCGTTTTTGCCCAAACGGCGAATTTTGGAGCTTTATTTGAACTCGATTGAATGGGGTCCTGGCATTTTTGGCGCAGAAGCGGCCTCGCAGCATTACTTTTCCAAGCCGGCCTCGGATCTTTCGCCCGATGAATCAGTGGCTCTGGCGTCGATTTTGCCGAGCCCACGCCGCTGGAGTCCCTTTAGCGAAAAAGTCTTCATGGCCCGCCGGAGAACTCAGCTTTTAGAGCGCATGCAGCGCGAGGGCTATGCGCCGCTCGAAGAAGATTCCACTCCCCTAGACGAGTCCCTTCCGCCGACCGATGACATTCCCACGACGAGCTCAGACACCCTGGTTGTCCCGGCCCTCCATCCCGCGCCGACAGAGTAATTGCCACAACAGTCGCGTAGTGTTAGAATTCCCGCCATGCATCAGACGTGCTCCAAATGTAAGCGCCCTTTGAAAGACGGAGACCGGGTGAAAGCTCTGGTTCTCTCTATTTTTCGCGAAATTTCAAGCACGGTCAGCTACGCGATCGAAAAACCGTACGAATGCCTCTCGCTCGAACATGTGGATTGCGACAACCCCGAAGCCGAGTAGCTCACCAAGTCGTAACATTTTTCTCACCGACGTTGAATATCCTTGCGCTCGACGGTATCCGGGTATAAACTCCGCGTACAATGGGACCTACAGACGCGAGAGATTTGATGTTTGCAGGAGCAGGAATCCTCTGGGGGGCCGTCACCGTTTACCGATACATGCGCGAATATCTTAAGAAAAAATCTCATCAAGGATCTCTATGAATCGATCGCTCATCACCCTCATCAGCCTCTTGTCCATCGGAACCCTGGGATTTGCCGACGAAGCAAAACCGGCGCCCGACAACGCGGCCGCGCTTGAGCAAATTCAAATTAAACTCGATCACACCGCGCAGCGCATGAATCAGCCTACGAACCAAGGATCAAGCGTGGTCGGTCTTCGCGGTTCCAAACAAGAACCTCTTTCGAAGCAGCTTTACTGGAAAGGAAAATCGGATGCCGCACCCGTGACGCCCGATGAAGTCAAAGCGCTTCGCTCCGCTTTGGCTCAAGCCAAGGCCGGCAAAAAAGAAGTCGCCGCCACAGCACTCCAATCGTTTATCACCACCTATCCGAAAAGCGGCCTTGTCCCCGATGCCAAAGACGCACTCGCCCTCGTTTCACCGTCTAAACCCTAAAAATCATCACGCCTGTCGCCTGATACGCAAGTAGAATAGCGTCGTGCAACCCGGAAAACGCCTCACCATTGATATAGAGCGACTGTCCTCCGAAGGGGAAGGCATCGGCCACGCTGACGGGATGGTGATCTTTGTCCCTTACGCCGCGCCTGGCGATCGGCTGGAGGTAGAGATCGCCCAAGTGCAGAAGCGTTTCGCCCGCGCCAACCCGCTCGAAATTATCCAACCTTCGCCGGACCGCGTCGAAGCGCCTTGCCCTTATTACTACCGCTGCGGTGGCTGCACGTGGCAGCATCTTAGCTATCCCGCTCAGCTTAAAGCCAAGCAATCTCTCGTGCAAGAAACGTTGGAACGCATCGGCGGGCTCAAAAACATTCAGGTCAAACCTGTACTGGGGATGACTGATCCCTGGCGCTACCGAAACAAAGTTCAGCAACCCGTCGGGTGGGATGGACGTCAACTGATTTCCGGCTTTTATGCCGAGGGATCTCATGAGATTATTCCGATCGATGATTGCCTGGTGCAACCTCAACTCTCGGTCAAAATCATCAACCGGACAAAAGCCTTACTTCAGCAGCTGGGACTACGCGCCTATGATGCCGAACGCCACCAAGGTTGGATCCGCCACCTCCTAGTAAGGACTTCACCTGAAGGAAAAGCAATTCTTGTATTCATCACCCGCGAACGCGAGTTTCCACAGGAATCAAGAATCATCCCCTACTTGATGCGGGAATTTCCTGAGCTTATCGGAATTCACCAGAACGTCAATCCGAGCCGCACAAACGTGATCTTGGGAAGAGAATGGCGACGGATCTATGGCCAGGACCATTTGGAAGTCAAGCTAGGATCTTTGAAGTTTAAGCTCTCGCCCAGCGCCTTTTTTCAGATCAACAGCCCGCAAGCCGAAGTGCTTTATAACGTCGCAAAAACGATGGCGGGAACTGGCGAGCGGCTTTTGGACTTATATACGGGCGTCGGCACCATTGCCATGTGGCTGGCAGATCGCTTCAAGTATGTCGGCGGTGTCGAAGAAAATCCGGCCGCCATCCGAGATGCGGAAATGAATGCTCAACTCAACAAGATTCGCAATGTCGAATTCGTCGCCCAATCGACCGAAGCTTTTTTAGGGGGAATCGGTCGCGAACCGCGCCAACCCGTCACCGTGGTGATGGATCCACCGCGCGCGGGCTGTGCGCCGATGGTGCTGCGTTCGCTTCTGGCACTGCGGCCTCAGACACTCGTGTACGTGTCTTGCGATCCCGGGACGCTTGCCCGCGATCTTGGAGTCCTCACCCAGGGCGGCTATCAAGTCCAAGAGATTCAGCCGGTTGATTTGTTTCCGCATACGCCGCACATTGAGACAGCGGTTAAATTAACCAGCGAAAGGTAAGGAGACTTTATGGAATGCGAGTTTCCCAAAGAAAATGCCACGTCAGAAACAATTACTGAGATTCTAAAATCCTCTAAAGTCATCGCGATCATCGGAGCGTCGCTCAAACCCGAGCGCCCCTCCCATTGGATTTCGGTTTATTTAAAGGAGCAGGGGTACAAAGTTATTCCCGTGAACCCCGGTTTGAGCGAGGTGCTAGGGGACAAGTGCTACAAGAGTTTGAGCGAGATTCCTGAGGCAGTAGATATTGTCGATATTTTTCGGGAGCCCGGCGCCGTGCCAGCGATTGTGGACGAAGCGATTGCCAAAAAAGCCAAAGTGATTTGGATGCAGGAAGGAATCGTGCACAACGAAGCTGCCGACAAAGCCCGCGCCGCCGGATTAAAAGTCGTGATGAACAAGTGTATTTATAAGGAACACGCTAATTTATAACTGCAGCGAAAAGCGAAGAGCTAAGAGCGAAAAGCTAATAACCTTCCATTTTTAAGTTCTTCGCTTTTAGCTCTTAGCTTTTAGCTTCTGCTAGGCAAGGGTAAACCGGAAGGTGATAACGCCCCAGGCCGTTTGCTCATTGGAGTCGGCTGAGGTGGGAGAAAACTTCCACTGCAGAAGTGCCTGTTTGGCGAGATCGTCTAGTTCGGCGTATCCGGAGCTCGTCACGATGCGCATGTTTTGCCTGAGGGACCCGTCTGGCTTTACGGTAAAATAAATCTTTACCATCGCGCTGATGCCTTTTTCCTCGGCCCACGCCGGATATTCCGGCAGCTTGCGATGCGTGATATGGCGGTCACCGACGGGGCCGCCGATCTCAAACCCTTTGCCCGTAACCACCTTACCGCCGCCTTTTCCATTTCCATTCGTTCCGTTCAGAGACCCTTCGATGTAGGTGTCAGCTCTGGCCACTCCGTGATAGCCGATGTGGCCCCCTTTGTCATGCCCTGAAAGTTCTCCCGAGCCTGACCCTTGGCCGGGAGTAAATCGGAATCCTGCTACTGCTTTGGAGCCTTTGGGCGCGTCATGAATCATCGGCGCGCTCGGCAATGACGCCACTTCTCCTCGTTCTTCACCGATGGGAATCGCGACGATCCGCGTGCCAGCTCCGGCGATTGATCCGCGGTCGGATAGTTGAAAAGGAATGTCGTTGGCTCGGACGCCCCGAGATTTCCCAGTGAGCTTTGGCGCCGGAACGAACGCCCGAACAGCGCGATGCGGCGATGATAAAGCCGTGCCCGGAACCGGCGAGGCGGCAATGGCTTCTTCTGTTTCGCGTGGGACAAATTTGGGCATTGTAATTTTTGAGACAAACGGTTTCGGCGCAGGCGGTGCCACGTGCGCCGGTTTGCGATGGGGAATAATCGCCATCGGTTTGGCCTTCGTACTCATCGAGAGACCACTTTTTTTCGCCTTCTTGACCGGGTGTTTTTTCTCGACGTGCTTGGGCGGAGGAGGAACGACCTTGGGTTTCACCGGCTCCATCACGGGCATGCGTTCCATCACCCGCACGGTGATCACCTGCGCTGCAGCGGTGTAAGGACTCGCTTTCAAAATGGTAGGGTCCCAGATCATGAGAAAAATATGGAACCCAAAAGCCGCCGTGAAGGGCACCCACTTATTGGGTAGGTAATAATCTTCCATGCTCAGTGTTCGCGAATTCATTACGAGCGACCTTTCACCATGTTGGCTTCAGCGATGGGATCCCATTTCACGAGAACCAGCTCGCTAGCC
>JAYWEN010000031.1:0-3154 GCA_043779245.1 Elusimicrobiota bacterium
CAATCCACTTCTCCTTCGGGAGCGTTACCCCTTTCTGGGAATGGGATAAAGTGTTCAAGTCCGCCTTGGATTTGTGAAAGTTCCTCGTATAAAATTCGGCTCATTTCGCGAGCCGTGGCCCGCGACACTTCTTTGGGTGACACTTCGACGTGTCGGACGAACTCATGACTGACTTCCTTATCGTCAATATGACGCAAACGATTAATGGATTGAGCCACGGACTCTGGTGTCAAGCCCGTTGGCGCCTTCACGATAAAATCAAATGCTGCCACGGTCGACTCAGGAGTCAGGTCCCCGCTGTTGTCTCCGGACAGAATTGAAATCTTCTGCTCCCTTAAGGCGTGGGCAATCGCGTGAATAGATCCTATGCTGTTGTCGAGTTCTATATGCAGTACGAGTACACGGCCTCCGGCGACCGAGGGATGTTCTCCGCGCTGGCGACGAATCTCGCGCAACTCCATAAGTAAAAGGTGTGGGTCTAGCGATCTCCCAGGTGGCGCACCAATGTCAAAACTTGTATTGTCGTCGCGTTCTTGGAAATAGCCCCTGAATTTCCACCCGAGTTCTGCGACCTTTCCTGTGACTTCATCGAGAATGCCGATCTGATCTTCGTCATTTGTAATGGAAACGCGAAAATCGTTTCCAACAGGTTTAATGATGAAGTCCAGTCGCATATACCACCGCTGGTTCTCGATCAATTTAGTTAGTGGCGAAAGTATCTTTTGTGGCAGATCCCTCGAGCCGTTTGTCTCTGGATCGGGGCCTCCAAGCGTAAGCTCGTAAGTCGTGAATCCTCGCACGAGGCCTTGCTTTTGAACCAACCGTCTGATCTCAATCTTATTTTCTGCAAAAAGGGCAGTGACCTTTTGAAGACCCGCCGCGCCATCCTTTATGTCGATCTGCAGCAGCCTTTCTTTTCGAGTGCTCTGCCACACGTTATAAGTGCGTTCAATCTGAATGGTTTTAAGAGTCTCGTTCAAATCTTGAAGAGTCCGAAGGTTATGCCTCACTTGGGCTGTGAACGTGGCGCCATGGCCCACGGGATCTTTGACGATACTTGCCTCCTCCGTCACGTCCCAGCCATCTTGTAATAGCGTTTTTAAAAATAAATTCATAAACCCAACTTGCGGCTGATCACAGTGCAATGAAATTGTGAAGTGCTGGGGAGTGGGGGTCACATGTATGTCGATCCGGGCGAACGTGCGCCAATGCTCCTTAAGAAGATCGCTGGTCGCGATGAGTCCGCGAGCAAGGGCATCTTCGAGTTCCTGAATCGTGGCAAATCCCAAGGCGGTGGCTATGGGTTTAACGACCCTCTCCAAGTCGCTAGCCAAGAGGCGACCGATGGATATTTCAAGAATCGTCCTGCCCGTGCGAACAGGATCCGATAGTCCCATCCCGAACAATAGTTTGGCTCGCGGCGTCGTGACAGAAGCTTTTAGGTGCTCGGGTTTTTGCACATTTCCCATCTGCCCTAATCCCTCGTGCGGTCCGTAAAACAGAATCGGTGTAGCGTTTTCAAGCCCGATAAGGCGGTCTAGCGGAAGGGGCGTAAAAGTATTGGGATCGATGGAGACGAAACCAGTTCCCTTTTGAAACGTGGAGACCTGTTTCGGGTAGGCCATAAATGGAGTCACGTGAGATTGAGGAGTTCCGCCTAGATTTGGACTCATGGTCCAATCTGCAATAACAGCGTTTGCCGGATAGGCATTCGTTCTCCAATAACACGTCGCCAAATCCACGGGTGAGAAAGACGGTAGCTCAATTTTGTTGCCTTGTTCATCGACAGGGTAAAGGGGGTAAACATCCGGATCTGCCCAAAAAAGCCGTCCTAAATTTTCTTCCAAATCATTCCGCAGATCTCCTGAAAAGCGAAGTTCAGGATCTGTAAATATAAAGTCTAGAACCCAGGGGTCGTCGTCCCGGCGGAGAGTTCTGCGGGCGAATTCCCGGACCGTTAGTCTCAAATCGTATTGCCACTGCGGCAAGCTGTGGTTTTGTTCATGACGACTCTTTAAATAATCTACGTATGCCTTCCGCGTTAAAATTTGAACTTCTAGAGTGATTGGCTGGCTAGCGAAGTCGTTTAGGCTTACTTCGATTACTTTTAGGGAATGTCCGAAACCTAGCTTTTTCCAAGCGACTTTATGCTTGCGCCATCCGTAAGGATGTCCGGTCCTAATTCCTAGGAGTAAATCAAGATCTTTGATTTTATCCAGATCCTTATCATTTTCAACGACGATTCGCAGCGAAAGAAGATCGCTTTGATGCTGGATTTCTGCCGTAATCATTTCGCGCCGTAGCTTTTGCTCGCGTTTTCTTCGACTCCATTGACGGAACGTGCGAAGAAACGGCTTTTCTGAGCCCTCGACGAGAACAGGCGTCACGCCTACCGCCTGAATTAGAGATTTCATTGTCGATTCCTGAATATAGAGAAATTGTCTTATTTGGTCTTCATGCAATTTTATGGCTTTGCGTTGCATGTGTTCCACCCAGGCATGTTGTTTGGGTTCGTAGACCCTAAATAATAAATCCTCAATCTCATCAGCCACGGTCCCAAGCAGAAGTCGTCTGGCTTGCGGTCCATATAGTAATGCAAGCTCAGTACGAACTTTCTCTTCAGCCGGCGATTTCGGATTTCCTCGCAGCGCGGCAACGGTCTCCATTTTGTCGGCAACGCTGAGTGCGAAGAGTGATGCTCGAAAGGATTTCTGTCTTGCGGCTGAAGAGGCCGCGGATTTCCCATCTTCTCGGTTTTGGCGATCGACCATGCGACTCGCTTCGCGATCCAGAACCTTTATTTGTCGATGAAGAAGAGCCTCGGGGCCACGATCGAGCCTCCACAACACGATGGGAGGGCGAGACGGTTCAGTGTTCACGCGTCTCAATCCGTTGACCAGATCGAAGACATCCCCAAGCGGCATCTCTCGATTGGCTGATTGGATCGACCCCTGCGCGGGAAACGGAATCAACGAAAAAAGGCTCGCGGCAATGGTTATTGCGTTTTGCTGCAGATGCGCCGCTTGCCATGCAATTCCCGTACAACGGGCAAAATAACTTTCTTCGGGTCGAATCGGAAGGGGCCCGTAACTTTTATGAGCCTCAGCGTAGGCCCAACGAATTAACGTATCGTCCTCGTTGGGATGATAGCGGT
>JAYWEN010000032.1:0-1634 GCA_043779245.1 Elusimicrobiota bacterium
CCACCAGAAACGGGTCAACGACGCATTAAGATGAACATGACAGAGACTTCCCAACTAGACGAACTAATTGAACGTATTCTTCAGCTCACGAAATCACCACAAAGCACCCCTTTTTACCGCAAGGCTATTCAAACATTAGGCCCTGGTCTTGTTGATTCTGAATTGGGAGAGCTGCGCTACCGCCTTCACTCCGGGGAGGTGAAAGACCCTGCGAAATATTTCACCGTGTTATTGAAAAAACATCTTCCTTCGCATCAAAGCGGCCAGGGGGGAGAAATAGCTCCAATCGCTGCCCGCGCCGAAAACCAGGAGAGTTTCTTCAGTCCATCGGCAGGGGAGCTTTTCAACGAGCTGAAACCCATCCCTGTCCAGGAGGCCGATACAAGCCAAGAAAGATCTTTGGAGAGAGGATTTTCGAGAAATACAATTCCCTGGGTGACATTCATAGGCCCAGATTTCTTTACCATGTCTACGAATAAGGCCAAGAGCGACCGCGTCATGGCCAAATTCAGGACACTTGATGGCAGCTTGTGTGTTATCCCTATGATCCGCGGGAAGCACTCGCCAACGGCCAGCGAGCATGGGATATTGACCGCAGAGCATGGCCGGGTCCTTGGGGCGCTTGAAAACATTTGGGTGCAGCAGGGGTGCACCTACAAGGAGTTTGCCAACGGCGGAGTCATGTGCGCCTGCAAGGTGTCGATTCGTGACTTGGCGAGACTCTTGGGGTGGAAGAGCTTCAGCGGGCCTTCTTTGAACCGTTTGCGCGACAAGGTTACAGATTTAAAACTTTTGCCCTACTACCTGGAGCTTGATGCGGTTGAAGAGTTTAAGAGACTGGGACTGAAGGGGTACGGTTTCACTTTGATGGGGGACGTAACTGTCTTAGATGCCAAGCTCCAGAAGAAACAGGAAACGATACTGAAGGTCATGTTCTCAGACACTTATAGCCGGCAACTCCTGGCCCGGCGGGTGGTTAGCCGACCCAAAGAAATGCTTACCATCCGTAGCGAGCTGGCCTTCCTTCTGAGGTTGTACCTAGAGCCGATCCTGATGAAGAAGCCAGCGGGGGAAGATCATGCCATTGAGCTGAATAACCTTATTGAAATTCTGAACCTCCCCCAAGCCGGATGGCATGATTATAAGAGCCAGCGAAAGAGGGAAGTCACTAAAGCCATCAAAGAATTGAACGGGATGACTACGATAGACGGCCGCGTTTTTGATCTCCGAGTAGAGCAGGGCCTTAACCCCGATGACTTTATGTTGGTATCTCGATTGATCCCTTGTACAGCCCCCCGATCCCCCCAAGGGACCTTGCATATCACCAATTAAGCTGCTAGAATTACTCACGTAACTACACGGCTATATGTATACAGACCTTATGCATCTATTATGCAATACGTCAACGGAAAACGCCGAATGGTCAAGCCAATTATCACGGCGCCGGTATCCCGCCCTTTGGCGGAACCCGTTAGGGTTTCCTTCTGCGGGCGGGAGGTCGCCACACGTCCGGCGACCCCAAGAGCCAGCCTTTAGGAGGGCGGCATGCTGAACGTATCATTGATCCTTGAACCCGATGAAGAAGAGAAGCTCCGCGCGAAAGCTAAGAGCCTTGGGCTATCGGGTTCGGCTTA